>JASHRA010000233.1 GCA_030038765.1 Candidatus Dormiibacterota bacterium
GCCATCTCCGGGCTGCAGTCCGAGACCCGCGAGTCCAGCGCCCCGGCGGGCCGTCACGGCTCCGACGGCGAGAGGCGCCGGCCCAGCCCCAAGGCGCCCCGCAGCCAGCCGCCGGAGCCGCGCAGCTGGACCCGGACCGGTCTGGTGGCGATCGCCGCCCTGGCCCTGGTCCTGATCGGCTGGAACCTCTTCCACAGCGGCTCCACCAGCGCCAACCAGGGGCCCCGGCACCACCAGACCGTGGCCACCGCCTCACCCAAGGCCAGCCCCTCCGGCACCCCCACCCCGACCCCGACCGCGACGCCCTCCCCGCTCACCCTCACCGGGGTCCAGACGGTGGGCAGCAGCGGCAGCGGCTACCAGGTCCAGACCGTTCGCTACGGCGTCCACGGCAGCCAGTACTGGGTCGTCTTCCAGCTGGTCAACGGCAGCGGGCCGCCCAAGATCACGGACGGCTTCGACGGGCCCACCACCATCTACGTCGAGATGCAGGGGGTAGCGGCCGGGACGGCCGTGCCACAGCCGCCAGCGGGAGCGGTGGTCAGCAGCATCACCCCCGGGAGCGTGCCCGGCTTCTCCGGCGCGGTCTACGTCATCCACCTGACGCGCGCGGCCCAGCTCTCGCCCTCGCTGGTGCCGGGGAACGAGAGCGGAGGCGCGGGCGAGCGCTACCTGGCCATCGTCCAGTAGCCCCGGCCGACCCGCCTCAGTTGGGGTCGAAGGAAGGGGCCAGCTGCACCTGGTTGGCGAGCTTGAGATCGAGCAGGGCCACCTCGCGGCGCAGCAGCGAGATCTCCCGCCGCAGGCGGCCGGAGACGCTCTGCTCCTCCAGGAGCCGCTGCTTGTGGCCCAGCTCCACCATGAGGGCCGAGCCGATGACCCAGGACAGCAGCAGGGGATCGGTGGGGAGGCTGCCGCTGAGCGAGGAGCGGCGCAGCATGCGGGTGAGGCGGTTGGCGTACTGGTCCAGGGCCAGCCTCGCCTCGCCCACCAGGACGAAGGCGGCCGGGGCCGGCTCCAGGTCGTCGAGGAAGCTGACCTCGGCCCGCGGGTAGGGAGCCTCGGGGAGACGCTCCAGGATCTGGAAGCGGCGTCCCCCGGTGACGCTGACCCGGGAGCGGCCGCCGCTGAGGGGCTGGACCTCGGTGATCACCGCCTCGGTCCCCACCGCCTCGCACTCGGCGCCCCCGCCCACCTCGGGGCCGCTGCGGATGGCCACCACGCCGAAGCGGTCGGCGCGGCGGAGGCAGTCGGCCAGCAGCGCCTGGTAGCGGGGCTCGAACACGTGCAGGCGCAGCGGCATCTGCGGGTAGAGCACCTGCCGGAGGGGGAAGAGGGCGAGGCGGCTCAAGCGCCCCAGTATGAGCCCCCCGGCTCGGCCCCCGGCATGCCGATCAGATGCGGTCCAGGGGATGCATCCCCATCAGCTCCAGGGCCCGCGCCAGGGTGGCGCGGGCGGCGTCCACCAGACCCCGGCCCAGGGCCCGGAGGTCCCGGTCCCGGACCTGGTAGAGGCGCGGGGAGTGCTCGTAGAAGTCGTTGAAGGCGGTGGCCAGGGCGAGGGTGTAGCTGGCCAGGAGCGAGGGGCTGAGGCCGTCCGCCGCCTCCGCCACGACCCGCGGGAAGCGCTCCAGCTGGCGCAGCAGAACGCGGCCCGCCGGCTCCAGCGGGGGCAGCTGCGCGGGCAGCGGCTGGGGCTCCAAGCGGGCCAGGATGCGGCAGGCGCGGGCGTGCGCGTACTGCAGGTAGACGCCGGTGTCGCCGCTGGTCCGGAGCGCCTCGTTGAAGTCGAAGCTGATGATCGAGTTGAGGCCGAAGCGGAGCAGGTAGTAGCGCACCGCGCTGGCCGCCAGGCGGCTGGCGGTGAGCTGGTCCCGGGCCTTGTCCCGGACCTGGCGCTCGGCCTCGTCGAGCAGGTCGTCGGCGCCGACGTCGACGCCCCGGCGGCCGCTGAGCGGGTACATCGAGCGCTCGTCGCTGGTGTCGACGCCGAGCTCGCGCGCGGCCCTGGGCGAAAGCGCCACCACCTCGTAGGCGAGGTGGTGGAGGGACTGCGCCTGGGACTCGAAGCCGAGCCGCCGGAGCGCCTCTCGGACCATCCGCTGGGGAGCGCTCTGGCGCTGGTCGATGACGTTGACGGCGCGGGCGGCGTGGCCGTAGCGGGCCGGGTCCAGCTGGGCCCGGCCGGGGTCGGCGCTGGTGGTGGCCGGTCCCTGCGGGGACCAGAGCCGGTAGCTGAAGTCGAGCCCCAGCAGGCCGAACTTCCAGAGGTGATAGGCGACGTCCTTGCCGGTGTAGGTGGCGATGCCGTCGCTCTTGACCAGGACCTTGGCCTCGCCGGCCTCGGGCTCGGCGCCGCCCAGGTCCTCCAGCGGCAGCACCCAGCAGCCGCGGAAGGTCCCGGCCTGCGGCATCGTGATCACGGCCTCCTGGCGCATCCACGCCAGGGCGTGCTCCAGGAAGCCCAGCTCGATGATGTCGGACTCCCAGGTCAGCAGGTCGTAGGCGACGCCCGCCCGCGACATGGTCAGCAGGTGGGCGTCGACGATCCTGCTGGCCAGCTCCTTGGCCGCCTCCGCCACCTCGCCGCGGCGGGACTCGATCTGGCGCAGCGTGTCTCGCCGCAGCTCCAGCATCGAGGGCTCCGCCTCGTAGCGCTGGCAGACCTCGACGTAGACGCGCGAGCAGAAGCGGTCGTAGGGCTCTCCCTCCCGCTGGGCCAGGCCCAGGTGGCGCAGCCCCACCAGGACGTCGGCCACCTGCACCCCGGTGTCGTCGATGTAGTTCTGCACCTCCACCCGGTGCCCCCGGGCCCGCAGCAGCCGGGCCACCGTGTCGCCGATACAGGCGTTGCGCAGGTGGCCCACGTGGGCCGCCTTGTTGGGGTTGGTGGCGGTGTGCTCGACCACCACCTTGGCCCCGGCGGCGGGGTCCGGGCTGACCACCGCCCCCCAGTGCAGCGCGCGCGAGATCACGCTGGGGCAGAGGGAGGCGTAGTCGATGCGGAGGTTGACGTAGCCGGCGCCGCTGACGGTCACCTCGCCGAAGTGCTGGCCGGGGTTGCGGCGGAGCGCCGAGGCCAGCTCCTCGGCGATGGTCCGGGGTGGCCGCCGCAGCACCGAGGCGAGGCGGAAGGCGAGCGCCGACGAGTAGTCGCCCACCTCGGGCACCGCCGAGGCCTCGACCCCGGGCTCCACCTCCCCGGTGACGCCCAGCTCCGCCGCCGCCCGCACCAGGGCGCGCGCGAAGTCGTCCTGGAGGTCAGGCATTGGGGCCTGATCGTAACCGCTGGGCCCCGGCCACCCGGGGCGAGGGGTCAGACCAGGGAGTCGAGCTTGGCCTTGAGCGCCGCCTTGGGCTGGTAGCCGACCACCCGCTGCACCGCCTCCCCGCCCTTGAAGAGGATCAGGGTGGGGATGCTCATGACCCCGAACTGGCCGGCGATGGTCGGGTTGGCGTCCACGTCGAGCTTGGCCACCTTGACCCGGGGCCCGTACTCACCGGCCAGGTCGTCCACGATCGGCGCCAGCATCTTGCAGGGAGGGCACCAGTCGGCCCAGAAGTCGACCAGGACCGGGGTGTCGGCCTTGATCACCTCGGTCTCGAAGGTAGCGTCGCTCACCTGGACTGGATCAGCCATTCACTTCTCCCAGCGTCAGCTCGCGCCCTTGGAGGCGGAGCCAGCAGACGCCGAATCGGTCTTTGCCGCGGATTTGCCCGCCGCCGGGCTCTCGGCCTTGCTCGCCGCCTTGGCCCCGCCGCCACCGCTGGCGGAGCCCGCCGCCGCCGGGGCCGGGGCGCTGCCGGCGGTGGCGGTCGAGGAGGAGCGGGAGTCGGTCTTGTAGAAGCCCTGGCCCTTGAAGACCACCCCCACCGGGAAGAAGACCCGGCGCACCGCCGCCCCGCACTCGGGGCACTTCTCCAGCGAGGCCTCGGTTATTCCCTGGACGACTTCGAAGTCGTGGCCGCTGTCGCAGCGGTACGCGTACGTTGGCACTGCAGATGAAACCCTACCCGAACGGAGGTCGGTCCTAAACCGGCTCCTATTGCACCACCTGGCGGCCCTCGGCGTCTGCGCCGGGCTGGTCCAGGACCCGCATCATGACCAGCCCGGCGGGCACCTTGGGGTGGAAGTAGGTCGACTTCTGGGGCATGGCCGCACCCGCGAGCGCCACCCGGGCGACCTCCTCGGCCGTGGGCGGATTCAGGAGGATCCCCACCCCGGAACTTTCCAGGGCCAGTTCGAGAGCCCGCTGAGGGTCGCGCGTGTAGGCCAATCTACCCCCCGAGGCCTCCTCCGCCGCGACCCCCAGCAGAGGCTCAAGGATCACGGATTCTAGCACCGACACGTCGAGGCCGGGGAGCGGGCCGGGACCGGGG
This sequence comes from Candidatus Dormiibacterota bacterium, assembly GCA_030038765.1. GTDB lineage: Bacteria > Chloroflexota > Dormibacteria > Aeolococcales > Bog-877 > Bog-877. The sequence continues at coordinate 4,381 of JASHRA010000233.1, forward strand.
TCGCCCTCCCGGATCCGGCTCACCAGCTGCGGGCTCCCGCTCCCGACGATGCCGAAGGCGTGACGGGCCGGCCGCAGCTCGGCCATCCGCGCCAGCAGCGGGGGCAGCTCCGCCACCCCCTCCACCTCCCAGCCCCGCCCCCGCAGCGCCCCCACCAGCTGCTCCGGCGTGAGCCGGGCGCGGGGCACCACCCGGTGGGTGGGGAGGATCAGGTTGCCCGGGTCGTCGAGGGCGGAGACCAGGGCCAGCACCCGTGACAGCCGGAGCTCCAGGGCGGTCTCGTAGCGGTGGTGGCCGTCGGCGATGAAGAGCTGGCCCCGGCCCAGGCCCTCGCGGACCGCCGCCACCAGGTCCGGATCGGTGATCCGCCAGAGCCGGTGCCGCTCCCGCTCGCCTCCCTCCTCGAGCTCCGCCTCCGCCGTCGGGGCCGAGCCGGAGGCGGCCCTCAGGGCGGCCCAGACCTCGCCCCCGCCGCGGTGGAGGAGAAAGATGGGCGAGGTCTGGGTGCCGGTGGCTCGGAGCAGGCTGAGCCGGTCCCGCCGGGGCCCGGTCAGGGTCAGCTCGTGCCGGAGCACGGCCCCGGCGCCGTGGGGCTCAGGCCTGAGCGCGACGAAGCAGCCGATCCTCTCGCCACTGCCCCACGGGCCCTCGAAGGTGTGGCGGTGGAGGTAGACGCCGGGCTCCCGGTCCTGGGCGACGACCCCCTGCTCGGTCCAGACCCTGAGGTAGTCGCGCGCCCTGGTGTAGCGGTCGCGGGCGCCGGGAACGTCGCCGGGGTAGTCCCGACCCAGCTCGACCCGGACCACGTTCTGCATGGCCCGCCCGTAGAGCTCGCCCTGGAGCTCGGCGTCGATGACGTCGAAGGGGGGCGCCAGGACCGAGGCCAGCTCCACCAGTTCCGGGCGGTAGCGGATGCCCCGGAAGGGGAAGACCTGGGCCACGGGCTCAGAGCTCGACGAGATGGAGCTCGTCGACCCCGTCCACGCCGCGCAGCTGGCGGGCCAGCTCGGGGGGGACCGGGTCGTCCACCTTGACCGCCGTCACCGCCCGGCCCCGGGGCGCCTCCCGGCCCACCCTCATCTCCGCGATGTTGACGTTGGCTGCGCCCAGGAGCTGACCGATGGCCCCGATCAGGCCCGGGCGGTCCCGGTGGCGGAAGAACAAGTAGCGGCCCTCGGGCTCGAGGTCGATGGCGAGCCCGTCCAGGCGTACGATCCGGGGCTCCCCGCTGGCGGTGCTGCCCTCGATCTCCGCCGGGCCCTCGCCGCTGACCCGCAGCAGCACCGAGCTGGACCAGCCGCCGGCGCCGCCGGCGCGGTGCTCCACCACCTCGATGCCGTGCTGGCCGGCCACGGCGCGCGCGTTGACGGCCGTGACCCGGTCCTGGCTGAAGTGGTGCAGGAGACCGCCCAGGGCCTCCGCCGTGACCGACCCCGACTGGGCTCCGGCCAGCTCGCCGCGGTAGACGAGCTCCACCCGGCGGACCCGCCCTCCCCCCAGCTGGGCGTAGAGGCTGCCCATCTTGGCCGCCAGCCTCTGGTAGGGAAGGACCAGGGCCAGCTCCTCGGGCGGGACCGGCTGCCCGTTCACCGCCCAGCGCGCCGGCCGGCCGGCCAGCACGTCGCCGATCTGCTCCGCCACGTCAGTGGCCACCGAGAGCTGCGCCTCCACGGTGGACGCGCCCAGGTGGGGGGTGAGCAGGATGCCCTCCTGGCCCAGGAGGGGGTGGCCGGGCGGGGGCGGCTCCTCAGTGAAGACGTCGACCGCGGCCCCGGCCAGGTGGCCCTCCCGCACCGCCTGGGCCAGCGCCTCCTCGTCGACCAGGCCGCCCCGGGCCACGTTGAGCACCCGGGCGCCCGCCGGCAGGCGGTGGAGCTCGGCGGCGCCGATGAGGCCGCGGGTGCCGGCGCTGAGGGGCGTGTGGACGGTGAGCACGTCGGCACGGGCCAGGGCCTCGTCCAGCGGCAGCAGCTCGACGCCGAGCTGGGCGGCCCGCTCCCGCGAGACCAGGGGATCGTGGGCGACGACCCGCATCTGCAGCCCCTGGGCCATGCGCGCCACCTCGGCGCCGATCTTGCCCAGGCCGACCACGGCCAGCGTCTTGCCCCGCAGCTCGACGCCCACCAGCTTGCCGCGCTCCCACCTCCCGGCCCGCAGGGAGGCATCCCCCCGGGCCACGTTGCGGGCCAGCGCCAGCATCAGGGCGAGGGTGTGCTCGGCGGCGGCGACGGTGTTCCCGGTGGGCGCGTTGACCACCAGCACGCCCCGGGCCGTTGCCGCCTCGACGTCGATGTTGTCCACCCCCACCCCGGCCCGTCCGATGACGCGGAGCTGCTCCCCGGCGGCGATGACGGCGGCGCTGACCTTGGTCTCGCTGCGCACCACCAGCGCCTGGAAGGCGGGGATGCGCTCCACCAGCTGGGCCTCGGAGAGCTTGAAGGCGAGCTCAACCTCCCCTGACCGGCGCAGCCGCTCGACGCCGTCGTCGGCGATGGGGTCGGCGACCAGGATGCGGGCCGCCGCGGGGCCGGTGGGCGCGGACATGGGTACGGTCCTCACTGTCGACTGGGGCTGCAGGGGTGGCGGCCGAGCTCCCTCCCGCGCCGCCGCCAGTCTACCGGAGGCCGCTCAGCCGGCCCGCTCCGCCTCCCAGAGCTTGATGCCGCCGAGGACGCCGGCGGCGTTGTCGACCAGGCTTACGTCGGGATCCAGGTCCCCCTTGACATGGCTGGCGTTGCCGCCCCCGACGTAGAGGTGGTCGAAGAAGAGCAGGGCCCGGACCAGCTCGATGGTGCGCCGCACGCGGCGGTTCCAGCGCGTGTCCCCGATCCGGCTCCGGGCCGCCTCGCCCACGTACTCGCTGTAGGTCTTGCCGTTGTGGCAGGGGTGGTGGGCCAGCTCCAGGTGGACGGCCAGCCGGCCCTCGTTGAAGACGGCACTGCCGAAGGCGGTCCCCAGGGTGATCACCACCTCGAGGCCCCGGCCCTGGATCACGGCCATGCCCTGGACCTCGGCGTCGTTGCCCACCCGCACCGGCTGTCCCAGCGCGGTCTGGGCGCCGCGGGCGAGGTCGAAGTGGTCCCAGGCGGCCTCCAGCTCACGGGACAGCGGCGTCCCCTCGCCGCCCACGCGCACGAAGTGCGGAGCGCTGATGACGATGCCAGCGCGCACCACCCCGGGGAAGCCGACCGAGACGCGGTCGAAGCGCGGCGCCTGGTCCGCCAGCTGCTTGAATATCTCCAGCAGCCGCGTCGGCGGCAGCGGGTAGGGCGTCGGGACCCGGAGGCGGTCGTCCAGGGGGCGCCCCTTGGCGTCCAGCGCCTCCGCCTTGACCCCGGTCCCGCCCACGTCGAAGGAGAGCGTCACCGGGCGGACCGAGGCGGCGCGCTTCCCGGGCGTAGCGGGCGCGGCGGTCTCGGTCCTTGCTCGTGGCACCTCAGTCGACCTCCTCGGTGGGGCCCTGGATGTGCAGCACTCTAGCGCCCCGGGGCTCCTGCGGAGCCGGGCGCCGCGCTCAGCGCTGGTCCGTGGCGAAGGGGAGAAGCGCCATGTGCCGGGCCCGCTTGATGGCCACGGTGAGGCGGCGCTGGTGCAGGGAGCAGGTGCCGGTCACGCGTCGGGGCAGGATCTTGCCCCGCTCGCTGATGTAGCGGCGCAGCCGGGAGACCTCCTTGTGGTCGACCTCCACGATCCGCTCCAGGCAGAAGTTGCAGACCTTGCGTGGCCGGCGGCGAGCGTAGTCCGACATGTTCTCTGCTCAGGCCTCCTCAGAAGGGAATGTCATCGGGGTCGATGTCCCCGTCCGGGACATCGCCGGGCGGGGGCGTCTCGGTCCCGCCCGGGCTCGGGAAGCGCTGCACCCGGGGGCCGGAGTCCGACTCCTCGCCACCCGCGCCGCGGGCCTCCAGGAACTGGATGTCGTTGGCGTTGACCTCGGTCCGGTAGCGCTTCTGCCCGTCCTGGCCGTCCCAGGAGCGGGTCTGGAGTCGGCCCTCGATGTAGACCAGGCTGCCCTTGTGCAGGAACTGCCCGGCCAGCTCCGCCAGCTTGCGCTGGCCCAGGTTCCAGACCACCACGTCGTGGTAGTCGGTGAACTCCCGCCGCTCCCCCTCGGGTGAGCTGCCGTAGCGGTTGGTGGCGATCCGCAGCTGCGTCACCGGCACCCCGCTGGGCAGGTAGCGCATCTCCGGATCGGCGGTGCAGCGACCGATCAGCATGACCCGGTTGAGTGACCCGGCCACGGCTACTCCTCCCCTTCCTGTGGCTCGTCCGCGGGCAGCTCGGCGCCCGCCGGCTCCTCCTCCTGCGGCTGGTCCGGGTTGTAGCCGTCGTCGGCCGCAACCTCCGCCGCTATCTCAACGTCCGATACCTCGCCGTCCTGGGGCGGCGCCGCCCCGGCCGCCGCCGAGCGGTCACGGCTGCGGCCCCTGACCCGGCCCCGGCGGTCCTCGTCGCCGGGCAGGTAGTAGACCTGCTTGAGGCTGATGAGGTGCCGGATCACGCGCTCGTCCAGCTTCAGCTGGCGCTCCAGCTCCCGGACCCGCTCGGCGGGGAACTTCATCTCCTTCAGCACGTAGAAGCCGTCGTTGAAGCCGGCCACGGTGTAGGCCAGACGGCGGCGGCCCCAGAGCGACGACTTGCCCACCTCGCCGCCGTGGGCGACCACCTGGGCCGCCACCTCGTCCATGGTCCCCCTCACCTGCTCCTCGTCGAGGTCGGGGCGGACGATGTAGAAGAGCTCGTACTCGCGGTCCAAGTGGGGCCTCCCAGATCCTGTGGATGTAGCAGCCGGCTGGGAACCGGGTGCAGGGAGGCGAAGCTTAGCACGGCGACCGGGACGGCCCGCCGGCTACTCCACCAGGCCCAGCTCCCGCACCAAGCGGTTGCCGTACCAGCGGGCCCCGAGGGCGACGACGCCGGCCAGAGCCGCCGCCACCAGGAGCGTCACCAGGGGGTGGAGCAGGCCGGTGCCTAGGGGCAGCAGGGTGCCGATCAGGCCCGCCAGGCCGAGCGCGACCACCACCCCGCCCACCGAGACCAGCGGCAGCCAGACCGAGACCTTCATGGCCCGGTTCACGGTGGGCTCGGTCATGGCGGCCAGCCGGTCGCGGCGTATCACCGTCAGCGTCTGCACGTAGTTGAGGCTCGGGCTGACGCTGATCCCGACCACGGTGGCCCCGTTCCGCACCTTGTCGAAGAGCTCGGGCCGGATCCGGTACTGCTCCACGTTGCGGCCGACGCTGAGGGCCAGGGTGCACAGCCCGGGCGTCGCTGAGATCGGGCTCGCCCCCACCAGCTGCCCCTGCACGTTGCGCGGCGGCACCTTGCGGTCGCGCCGGACGGCGCGGAGGGCGGGCGCGGCCACGGAGCCGGCGACCGAGACCATGGCCAGGGCCAGGAGCAGCACCAGGATTCCCAGGGGGACGTCGTGCTGGCCCATCTCGACCAGCAGGCCGAGGACCCCGGCCGCGATGAGGATGATGCCGGAGACGCCGATGACCAGGGCCAGCCGCATCACCACCTGGGGGGCCAGGCCCTCCAGCAGCCCGCCGCGCCGGATCGACTCCTCCCGTCGCTGCGGCTGGGTCTGCTCGCGGACGGCGTTCCGCTGCTGTGACTCGAGGCGGGCCTGACGCCGCCGCAGCTCCCTGCTGCCCGGGTTTCGCATGGTGCCTAAGGATCGCACCTGGCCCGATCCTGACGCTGGCCGGGCGGCCCCCCTTCGCGCTCCCTGGCCGCGTCCGGCCCGACTCGACGGTCGCGGGCCCGGTTGGTGGCCGCCGGGGGACTCGAACCCTCGACCTCACGGATGTGAACCGTGCGCTCTAACCA
>JASHRA010000234.1 GCA_030038765.1 Candidatus Dormiibacterota bacterium
CGGTGAACTGGGCCGGGGTGGTGTAGGCGGCCAACTGGCGGGCCAGGGAGTCGCCCGCGTCGGCCTCCATCCAGGCGGCGCGGGAGGCCTCGAGGGCGGCGAAGCCCAGGGTGTAGGTGTGGATGGCGGCGTAGGCGCGCCGAGCCGCTCCCTCGTCGCCGGTGGCGCCCCGGAGGACCTCCATGAAGGCGTTCATCCGGGCCACCGCCACCGGGGATACCACGGGGTGGGCCAGGTAGACGTGGAGCGCCGCTGGCTCCCGGACCAGGAAGCGGCGCAGCTTCTGGGCCGCGTCCAGGACCCACTCCCGCTGGCGCTCCGGCGGGGTGGAGGGCTTCCAGCTGCGGGCCAGCAAGCGGTCCACGACCTCGTCCAAGAGGTCGTCCTTGTCCCGCACGTGTCGGTAGATCGACATGGGCGCCACCCCCAGGTCGGCGGCCAGGGTGCGGATGCTCAACTCGCGGTAGCGGCCGGCGCGGACCAGGCGGGTGGCGGCGTCGACCACCTGCCTCCTGGAGATCGTTCCCCAGGGCAGGCGGCGGGGGGCGCCCGCCCGCTCCGGCGGGTGGTGGGACGCGCGGGGCACGCTTCATTCTATGCCGTTTGCGTACGCGTACCCGATGCGCTATCTTGCGTACATATACGCATGAGCGACAGCGCGGGCGGAGCCGACGGTGGTCTCACCGGCCTCCCGGACAGGAAGGTGGTGGTCGATACCCGGCCATGCCTCGCGCGCCCGGCAACGGGGGGAGAGGGCCCACCTTTCCGGTGGTGCTGAGCCGCGCCGGCGCCTGGCTCAGGAGCAGCCGGGCCGGGCTGCCGGCCGCGGCCCTGGTGGTCGGGCTCGCGTCCGGCCTGGGCGCGGTCGGCTTCCGCAAGCTGATCTTCGGCCTCACCTGGGTGGTCACCGGCTACCAGCAGTTCGGCCAGCAGGGCCGGGTGGCGAGCGCGCACCTCCCCTGGCTCGGGATCTGGTTCGTGCTCTTGGTCCCGGTCCTGGGCGGGCTCCTCTACGGGCCGCTGATCAGCCGCTTCGCCGGCGAGGCCCGGGGCCACGGCGTGCCCGAGGTGATGATCGCAGTGGCCGACAACGGAGGGCGCATCCGCTCCCGCGTCATCGTGGTCAAGGCGCTGGCTTCGGCCCTCTGCATCGCCGTGGGCGGTTCGATCGGCCGCGAGGGGCCCATCGTCCAGATCGGATCCGGCCTCGGCTCCACGCTGGGCCAGGTGCTGGAGATGTCCGAGGCGAGGATGCGCGTGCTGGTGGCGTGCGGCGCCGCCGGCGGCATCGCCGCCACATTCAACGCGCCCCTCACGGGGGTCTTCTTCGGCTTCGAGCTGATCCTGCGCGAGTTCTCCGTCGAGGCCCTGCTGCCCATCATCGTCTCCGCCGCCCTCGCCGACATCGTCTCGCGCCTCTTCTTCGGCGCCGGGCGCATCTTCAGCGCCATGCCCCAGGGGCTGACCATGCCCCACCTCCCCGACTTCCTCCTGGTGGCGGTCCTGGGCTTGCTGGCGGCCCTGGTCGGGAACGCCTTCACGGCCTCCATCTACCGCGTGGAGGACGTCTGCGACCGCCTCTGGAAGGGGCGCCCGGAGTCGCTGCGGCCCGCCGCCGGCGGCGTCGCGCTGGGGCTGCTGCTGCTCGCCGTGCCGCAGCTGTACGGCGTCGGCTACCCGGTGGTGGACCGCGCCGTCGCCGGCGACTACGTCCTCTGGTTCCTGCTCCTGCTCTTGCTCGGCAAGCTCCTGGCCACCAGCCTCACCCTCGGCATCGGCGGCTCCGGGGGCGTCTTCGCTCCCTCGCTCTTCCTGGGCGCCGTGGGCGGCACCGCCTTCGGGATCTTCGCCCAGCACGTCTTCGGCGCCGCCGCGGGCCCGCCCGCCGACTACGGCGTGATCGCCATGGGCGCGGTCTTCGCCGCTGCCTCGCGCGCCCCCCTCACCTCGGTGGCCAGTGTCGTCGAGATGACCGCGAACTGGGGTCTCACGCTCCCCGTGATGCTCGCGGTCGCCCTCTCCGTCACCTTGGCCAGGCGCCTCCGCTACGGGACCGTCTACACCACCAAGCTGCTGCGGCGCGGCATCGACATCGACCGTCCCCGGCCCAGCTCCCTGCTCCAGGTGCTCACGGTCACCGAAGTGATGCGGCCGCTCGACAGCCTCGGCGACCGGGACGGCTCCCGGCTCGCTCCCCAGGGGGCGCCCCCGGCACTGCGGCACGCCGAGTTCCTGGAGTCCCGGCGGGTCCATCCCCTGCTGGGCGACGAGACGCTCGACCTGGCCCTGCGCCAGCTGACCGTGCAGGGCGCCGACGGGCTGCCGGTGGTGGGCCCGGACCGCGAGCGCGTGGTCGGATGGCTGACCCAGCAGGACGTCCTCCACGCCCTGGCGGCACGGATCGCCAGCTCGCGCCTCTACACGCTGGAGGCGAGCCTGGCGGCGGAGTGGGCCGTGGCGGGCGGCGAGCAGGCCGCCGCCGAGCGGCGCGAGAGCGTGGACGGCTACCGCCTGGCGCGGATCCGGATCGCGGCCACCGCCCCGGGAGGGCTCCGCTTGGACGGCCTCGGGCTGCCCCCGGCCTCCCTGCCGGTGAGCCTGCAGCGGGGGTCCGACAGCCTGCCCGCCGGCCCCGAGTCGGTCCTGGAGCCCGGCGACCTGGTCCTCGGCCTGGTCCCGGTGGGGGAGGACGGCGGACCCTCCCGGGGAGGCGCCGCGGGCAGCTGAGGCGGGCTCCCGGTCCACGCCCGCGCCGGGGCGGCACTATTGTTGCCCGGGGCGGTGGCGAGCCTTCTCTGGGACCCAGAATCGGGAGGAGCGCGGATGGCGGGTCGGATGGTCGAGTTCCCCAGCAACGGCGACACTGCGAGCGGCTATCTCAGCACACCCGGAGCTGGCCCCGGTCCCGGTCTGGTCGTGATCCAGGAGTGGTGGGGCCTGATCGACCAGATCAAGCGGACCGCCGACCGCTTCGCGGCCGAGGGCTTCTCCGCCCTGGTGCCCGACCTCTACCACGGCCGGGTGATCGGCCTGCACGAGCCCGACGAGGCGGGCAAGGCGCTGATGGCGCTGGACCAGGAGCGGGCCACCAAGGAGCTGCGCGGCGCCGTCGACTACCTGCTCAGCTCGGGTGCGGCCCGGGGCGAGCACGTGGGGGTGGTCGGGTTCTGCATGGGAGGGGGGCTGGCGATCGCCCTGGGCGCCGCCCACGACCGGGTCAGCGCGGTGGTCTCGTACTACGGTGTCGGCATGCCGGAGACCGACCTCAGCCGGATCACCGGCAAGCTGCTCGGTCACTACGGCGAGCACGACGACATGGCCACCCCGGAGGCGGTCAGGGCTCTCGACGAGCAGCTGGAGGCGGCGTCCGTGCCGCACACCTTCCACACCTACCCGGGGGCGACCCACGCCTTCGCCAACGAGGACCGCCCCGAGGTCTACGACGAGGTGGCGGAGCGGCTCGCCTGGGCGCGCACGCTGGAGTTCCTCCGCGCCAACCTGAGCGGCTGAGCCGCCGCCAGAAGCGCCGCCCAGGGCCTGGCGATGCGTCTCCGGGCCGGCCCCAGCGCCGCCGCCCTGGGCGCCTGCGCGGCCGGCCTGACCCTCACCCTGAGCCTGCTGCTGCGGGCCCTGGTCGGGCTGCCCTCCCTGGGCGAGACGATCGGCAACGGCCTCGTCCTGCTGCTCCCG
>JASHRA010000235.1 GCA_030038765.1 Candidatus Dormiibacterota bacterium
GGGGAGCACCTCACTGATTCGTGACACGATGCACTTTCCCGCATGAAGCATGGCGATCCTTGCTCGCGACGCAGGCGGGAGAGGAGCCCCGCAACGCTCCACGCAGGTCGCCAGCGGAGGCCGCCGGCGCACCCACGAGCACGACCGCGCCGACTCAAGAAATGGAGGGTATAGTGAGGTCACTCTGGCCGACGCGACACGCGGCATCGGCGTCGTGGAAACCACAAAGGGGGTGGGGCTGGAGGTAGAGCCGTGAGCCTGGGCAACGGGACCCTGATCCGACAGGACCAGATTGCCAAGGACGCGGAGGGGTTGCTGCGAACGGTCTGGAACGAGGGCTCGGCCGAGGTGCCCTTGCCCGTGGACCCGGTCCGGATCGCCCGCAGCATGGGCGTCGAGGTCTTCGACGCCCACCTGGAGGCGGCGGTCTCGGGGGCCATCGTCAAGGAGCGGGGCGAGGACCCCGTCATCCTGTTGAATGCCTCCGACAGCCGCAATCGCAAGCGCTTCAGCTGCGCCCACGAGATCGGGCACTACGTGCGCCGGACGCAGACGGGCGCCTCCGAGGGGTACGAGTTCGTCGACCTGCGGGGCCCGCTCTCGGCGCAGGGGACGGAGGGGGAGGAGATCTACGCCAACCGCTTCGCCGCCAGCCTGCTGATGCCGGAGCAGCTGGTGCGCAGCCTGCGACGCGACGGGTTGCCGCTGGTCGAGCTGGCCTTCCGTTTCCGCGTCTCCGAGGACGCCATGCGCTTCCGCCTCGAGCACCTCGGTCTGCTCTGAATGGCCACCACCATCAGCCCGGAGACGAGCCAGAACGGCAAGAGCGCGGCCACCGCCAGCGACCAGCAGCGGCGCCGGGTGCGGGCCGTGGCCCAGCGCGCCATCCGGGGGTTGGCAGCCACCCCGCTGGACCAGCTGGACATCCTGGAGCAATCCCAGCTGCAGCGACAGAGGCAGCTCGGCGACCGGCGCCAGCGGCTGGCCGACCGGCTGCTCTTGGTCCTGGGCTCCCAGCTGGCGGTCGCCGACATCGTCTTCCTCGCCTACGTCCAGTTCGGGGTGCATTGGCACGTGCCCCAACCGGTGATCACCGCCTGGCTCGCCTTCACCCTGGTCCAGGTGCTGGGGATCGCCCTGGCGGTGGTCCGGGTGACGCTACAGCCGGCGCCCCGGTCCTCGGGCAGGACCCTCTGACCGGAGTCGGCCTCGCGCGTGGTCGGGGAGACAGGACTCGAACCTGCGACCCCCAGTCCCCCAGACTGGTGCGCTAACCACCTGCGCCACTCCCCGAGGCGAGGCCGGTCCCGAGCATAGCAGGGACTAGAATTCGCAGCGGTCATGCCCTGGATGCGCCACTGCGGAAACTGCGGGCGGGAGTTCCCCATCTACCGCCTGGCGGCGGTGCTCCTGGACGGAGAGCTGCAGTCGGTCTGCCCGGGCTGCATGCAGAGCGAGCACGACCGGATCCAGGTTCCCTACGCGCCCCAGGCCCCGGGGGCAGCCCAGACCAGCACCTCGCGCACGTCCTGGTGAGCCGCGGCCCCTTCCGGGAGCGGCTCGAGGCGTCGATCTCCCGGGTGGGGGCCCCGCTCTGCGTCGGCCTCGACCCGGACCCCGCGCAGCTGCCCGAGGGGCTGTCGCGCGATCTCTCCGGGGTGCGCCACTTCTGCCTCTCGCTGATCGAGGCCACCGCGCCCTGCGCCGCCGCCTACAAGCCCAACCTCGCCTTCTTCGAGCGCTTCGGCGGGCCCGGCCTGGAACTTCTGCGTGAGCTCGTCGCCGAGGCCGGGACGCGGGCGCCGGTGATCGCGGATGCCAAGCGGGGGGACATCGGCAGCACCGCCCGCGCCTACGCCGAGGCCCTCTACGACGAGCTCGGGGCCGACGCCTGCACGGTCAGTCCCTACCTCGGCGGGGACTCGGTGCGCCCCTTCATCGAGCGAGCGGACCGCTTCGCCTACGTCCTCTGCCACACCAGCAACGAGGGCGCCTCCGAGTTCCAGGAGCAGGGCCTGGGGGAGGGGGGACGGCCCCTCTACCTGGAGGTCGCGCTCCGGGCCCGCTCCTGGGACCAGCTGGGCACCGTCGGCCTGGTGGTGGGAGCCACCTGGCCGGAGCAGCTGGCACGGGTCCGGGCGCTGACGCCGGAGCTGCCCCTGCTGCTCCCGGGGGTGGGCGCCCAGGGCGCCCTCCTGGAGGAGACGGTGCGGGCGGCCAGCGGTCCCGAGGGCAGCGCCCCCTACCTCGTCACCATCTCTCGCGGCATCGCCCAGGCGGGCTCGGGAGCGGACTTCGCCGCCGCTGCCGCCGCCGCCGCCGAGCGCTTCCGGGGGGAGCTCGCTACGGCCCTCGGGAACTTGCCCAGCCCGGGCTGACCCACCCGTCGCGCCGGGTGTAGCCTTCCAGGGATGGGGAAGCGGTCCCGGCTCCTCTGCCTGGTCCTGCCGGCCCTCCTGGCCCTGCTCCTGGGCGCCACCGGGTGCGCCCCCGCGGCCCGCCCGCAACCACGGCGAACCCCCCGGCCCAGCCCCACCGCCACCCCGCTGCCGAGCCAGCTGACCGTCATCGCTCCCCTCGGCGTCAACATCCGCAGCGCCCCCTCACTCCAGGCCTCGGTCGTGGGCGAGCTGGCCCAGGGCGCGACCGCCCAGCTGGTCTCCCACACCAGTCAGCAGGGCGGCTGGTGGCAGATCACCGGGTCGGCCGGCTCGGGCTGGGTCAGCGCCGACCCCCAGTACACCTCGACCGAGTCCTTCGAGACCTACGAGGCCGGCGGTGCGGTCTCCTGGTCGGTGATGTACGAGACGGGTTGGACCTTCTCCGCCGTGAGCGCCGCCGAGGTCGAGTTCACCGATTCCAGCGGCGGCGCGGTCACCTTCTACAGCGCCCCCTCCACCGCCTCGCTGCCGGCCGCGGCCCCCAGCGGAGCGACCCAGAAGAGCGTCGGCAGCACCGAGGTCTACGGCTTCACCGCCCCCCTGGTCACCTACGTCAGCAGCACCTCCTACGAGGCCTCGGTGGAGCTGCAGGCGGTGCCCGGGCTGGCCCTCCTCATCACCTGCGAGCTGCCCGCCGCCGGGGGAGCCGCGACCCTGCAGCTCTTCCTCCAGACGGTCTACATCGCCTAGTCCGGGGCGGCGGGTCCTGGGCCCGGCCCGGCGGAGCGACGATGGGTCACGGCTCCCTTCCTCGGAGCATGCGCTCGGCGATTCCGAGAAGGAGTTGGCGCTCGCCGCCCCGCAGGTCCCGGACCAGCGGGGCCAGCGCTCGGACCACCTCCCCGTAGCCGAGCTCGGCCAGCGCCGCTCCCTCCCGCGTGATCAGGACCTCGACCGAGCGGCCGTCTCCGCCCCCCGGGCACCGCAGCAGCAGACCGCGCGCCTCGGCGCGGTCCACCAGCCCGCTGAGGGTGGACCTCTCCAGTCCCAGGTGGCGCGCCAGGGAGCTCATCTTGGGCGTGTGATCGCGGAGGATCCCCAGCAGCCGCATCTGGGTGAGAGAGAGCTCGTGCCGGGTCGCCACCCTGCTCAGCACCGCCACGACGGAGAAGGTGACCTGCACCAGGCTGTCCACCAGGGCCTCGTCGGCTCCCGTCCCGCCTGACCGCCGCCGCCGGCTCGCAGCCATCGCCACCTCCGCCCAGGGTCCGCGTCGCGGGCCATTATAATTCGGAGTACGAACTAATTCAGCGAGGCTGGGGCGAATGAAGGCCGCGGTCATGTCTTCGGCGGGGGCTCCCCCCCGATATGGCGACTTCCCGGATCCGGTGGCGAAGGGCGAGCACGAGATGGTGGTGCGGGTCCTGGCTTCGGGCCTGCACCCGACCGTCCGGACCCGTGCCTCCGGGTCCCACTACACCGGCGCCGGCCAGCTGCCCCTGGTGCCCGGCGTGGACGGTGTCGGGCGAGGGCCCGACGGCCTCCTGCGCTACTTCGCCCTCGGGCCGACGGCACTGGGGGCGATGGCCGAGCGGACGGTGATCGACACGCGGCTCAGCGTCGTCGTCCCAGAGCCCGCCGACGCCGTCACCCTGGCGGCGGCGATGAACCCGGCCCTGTCCTCCTGGGTGCCGCTGCGCTCCCGGGTGCGGCTGGAGGCAGGCCAGGGCGTGCTGGTACTCGGCGCCACCGGCCAGGCGGGCAGGCTCGCGGTGCAGGTGGCGAGGCGCCTCGGGGCCGGCGTGGTGATCGCGGCGGGCCGCAACCCCGAGCAGCTGGCGCGCCTGCCGCAGCTGGGCGCGAGCGCCCTCGTCAGGCTGGGCGAGCCGGATGCCGACCCTGCGCTGGGCGAGCTCGGCGCCGGCGTAGACGTGGTGCTCGACTACGTCTGGGGCGACACTGCGGCCAGGGTCATGGCCGCCCTCGCAAGTCACCGCTCCGAGCCGACCCGGCCTCTCACCTGGGTCCACATCGGGTCGATGGCGGGGCCCACGGCACCGATCCCGGGAGCGGCGCTGCGCTCCGCCCGCCTCCAGGTCATCGGCAGCGGCCAGGGCTCCAACAGTCCCTCGCAGATCCTGGCCCAGCTACCCGACCTGGTCCTGGCCATCCGCCAGGGGGCCTTCGAGGTCGACGCCCGGGCGGTCCCCCTGCCCGAGGTCGAGCAGGCGTGGCTGGACTCGACAGGGGGCGGCCAGCGCCTGGTTCTGGTCCCCTGACCTGGGCCACCGGCCCCGGACCGGACCTGGCTGCAGCGCAGGGCCCGGGCGGGCGGGGCCGGCTAGTCGGCCGCCTCAGGCTCCCCTCTGAGCCGGCTGGCGAGGGCGTCGTAGGCGCTGATCCGGGCCGCGTCGACCACCTTGGTGTACCCCTGCATGGTGTTGAGGTTGGCGTGACCCAGCACCTCCTGCACCAGGCGCACGTTGCCGGTGATGGTGAGCAGCTCGGTGGCGGTGGTGTGACGCAGGACGTGGGGCGAGCGGAGGCCCTCGACCCCGGTCTCCCGGCGGATCCGGGCCAGGATGCGCCGGGCCCCGGCGCTGCTGAGCCGCCGCTGCCCGCGCGCCACCGAGGAGCGGTCGTAGTTGAGGAAGAGGGCCGAGACGCGGTCGTGGCGGGCGCCCAGGTAGTCGCGCACGGCCCGGGAGGCGTCGGGGGTGAGCTGCACCATGCGCTCCTTGGATCCCTTGCCCCGCACCACCAGCCGGCCCTCACTGTTGATCTGGCTGCGGTCCACCGCCAGCGCCTCGGAGATGCGGCAGCCGGTGCTGAGCAGGAACTGCACCAGGGCGGCGTCGCGCAGGCCCGCCTCGCCGGGGCGATGAGGATGGGCCAGCACCTGGCGCGCCTCCCTCGTGGTGAGCGGCTTGGGCAGGTGCGGGACCACCTTGGGGATGTCGATGTGGGCGGCCAGGTCCTCGGCGATCCAGCCCTCGCGCAGGGCGTGGCGGAGGAAGCCGCGCAGGGCCTGGAGCCGGCGCGCCCGGGAGCTGAGGGCCAGGCCGGCCCCGCCCAGGTGGCGCTGGTAGGCGCGGACCGCGTCCCGGTTCAGCTCCCCCGTCTCCCCGATGGGCTGCTTGAGCCGGCCCCAGAAGGAGAGGGCGCGTCCCAGGTCGAGGCGGTAGGCGCGGACCGTCTGCTGGCTCCGGGCCCGGTCAACGCTGAGGTAGGTGAGGTACTCCTCCGTGGCCAGGGGCATCTTCACGGCCCCAGCCTAGCGAGGGCGGGCACGGGTTTGTCCCAGCCCGGGCGGGGCCGCCGCAGCGGCCGCCCCGGCCACCCGGCGGCTGTCCCGGCTGGCCCTGCCCGGG
>JASHRA010000236.1 GCA_030038765.1 Candidatus Dormiibacterota bacterium
CCGTGCCCGTCGACCGCACCCCCTACCTCCGCCTGGACCTGCGCCGGGTGCTCCTGGTCTCGGGCGTGATGCTGCTGCTGGTGATCCTGGGCTCCGTCTTCCTGCACTGAGCCGGATCGGGGGCCGAATTCGGCCCTCCCTATACTCCCTGCGATGCGGGTGATCCTGTACACCGGCAAGGGTGGGGTGGGCAAGACCACGGTCGCCGCCGCCACCGCGGTGCGCTGCGCCCAGCTCGGCCTGCGCACCCTGGTGGTGTCCACGGACGCCGCCCACAGCCTGGGCGACAGCCTGGAGCGGGAGCTGGGCTCCGAGCCCGTGGAGGTGGCGGAGAACCTCTTCGCCCAGGAGATCAACGCCCTGCACGAGATGGAGGGGCACTGGGACCGCATCCACGACTACCTGGCCCTGCTCTTCAACAGCCAGGGAGTCAACGAGATCATCGCCGAGGAGCTGGCCACGCCCCCCGGGATGGAGGAGGTGGCCAGCCTCATGTGGATCCGGCGCCACGCCCAGCGGGGCCAGTTCGACGTCCTCATCGTCGACTGCGCCCCCACCGGGGAGACGCTCCAGCTGCTGGCCTTCCCCGACGTCGCCCGCTGGTACCTGGACCGCATCTTCCCCTTCGAGCGGGCGGTGATGCGGGTGGCCCGGCCCCTGGTCCAGCCCTTCGTCAGGATCCCCCTCCCGGCGGACGAGATCTACGGCTCCATCCGCGACCTGCTGGTCGACCTGGAGTCGATGAAGGAGGTGCTCAGCGACTCCCGCACCTGCACCGTGCGCATCGTCCTCAACCTGGAGAAGATGGTGATCAAGGAGGCCCAGCGGGCCTACACCTACCTCAACCTCTACGACTACCAGGTGGACGGGGTGCTGGTGAACCGGGTGCTGCCCGAGGCCGCCGGCGACGGCTACTTCGCGGACTGGCGCCGGGCCCAGCGCCGCTACCGCGACCAGGTGGAGGCCGCCTTCTCCCCGCTCCCCATCCTGGACGCCCAGCTCTTCGACCACGAGATCCTGGGGACGGAGGACCTGGCCGCCCTGGCCGACGCCCTCTTCGGCGCCGAGGACCCGAGTCGGGTCCTCTACGACAGCCGACCCCAGCGGCTGCGCAAGCAGGGGGACGGCTACGTGCTCTCGCTCCAGATGCCCTTCGTCACGAGGGAGGAGGTGCAGCTGGTGCAGCGCGACGACGAGCTCTTCGTCAGCGTCGGGGCCTACAAGCGCGAGATCTCGCTGCCCCGGGTGCTCCAGGGCCGGGTCACGACCTCGGCCCAGCTGGACCAGGGGCAGCTGGCGATCCACTTCGGGAGGGCGTGATGGACCGGGACGAGGCGCTGCGGCTCGGGGTCTGGGGGCTGCGGCTCATGGGCCGGACCGCGGGGCGCATGCTGGACGACCTGGGAGAGCTGGTGCCGCCCGAGTCCCGCTCCCACCTGCTGCGGGCGGAGAAGGAGGTCCTCCTGGCGGCCACCTCGGCCCTGGAGCACCACCGCAAGGGCGGCTCCGGCAGCGGGCGGCACCGCCCCCGCAAGATCGCCCTGGACTGAGCCCCGGTGCTCGGGAGCGGCTTCGAGTACTACCTCATCCTGCTCCTCTTCGCCGTCCCCGGGATCGCCCTCGGCTTCACCGTCCACGAGCTCTGCCACGCCGCCGTCGCCACCTCCTACGGCGACCCGACGCCGCGCCTCCAGGGCCGCCTCTCGCTCAACCCGGCGGACCAGATCGACCCCCTGGGCCTGGTGCTCCTGGTCCTGATCGGGTTCGGCTTCGCCCGCCCGGTCCAGTTCAACCCCGCCTACGTCCGCAGCGGCCGGCAGCGGGCCTGGGTCTCCTTCGCCGGCCCCCTCTCCAACCTGGTCCTGGCGGCCCTGCTGGGGGTCCTCATCCGCCTCCTCATCGCCGCCGACCCCTCGGTCCAGCTCTGCCTGCTGCCCAGCTTCGCCCTGCCCCTCGACGGCTACCTCTACTGGTTCCTGGTCGAGGCCTTCTTCGTCAACGTGATCCTCTTCGCCTTCAACCTCATCCCCCTGCCCCCCCTGGACGGGTATGGTGTCGCCGAGGGTCTGCTCGGGGCGCGCTTCCCCGCGTTCTTCCACTGGATCGACGCCAACCGGACCCCCATCTACGTGGTCGCCATCCTGCTCTTCTTCGTCCTCCCCAACCTGCGCGCCACGGGCGGCTTCTCGCTCGGGGCCCCGCTCACGGCCACCGCCGACTGGCTCTGGACCAGGGTCGTCAACGGGCTGCCCCCGCCCCTGCCCTTCCCCAACCTGGCCTACCTCCTGATGCCCTCCAGCAGCGGCCTGGCCTCGGCCCTGGCCCAGCCCTGCCTGCCGTGAGCCAGCGCGCCCTGGTCGGGTCCCAGGCCGTCGTGGTGGACGGGCGCGGGCGGGTCCTGCTCCAGCTCCGTGGCTGGCCCGCCGGCTGGGAGCCGCCGGGCGGCCACATCGCCCACCCCGAGGACCCCACCGTGACCGTCATCCGCGAGACCCGCGAGGAGACGGGGCTGGACATCGAGGTCGAGCGCCTGATCGGCTACTACCAGTTCCGCGGCCTGCGCCACGACGCCGACGTCGTCTACCGGGCGCGGGCCGTGGGCGGCCGCCTCCATCCCAACAAGGAGGCGCTGCGGCTGGTCTGGACCGACCCCCGCCACTTGCCCCGCTCCCTCTTCCCCTGGTACCGGCAGCGCATCGCCGACGCCCTCCGGCCCCCGGCCGAGCAGCCTCTGGAGCGGACCCAGCGGGTGAGCCCGGGCACGGTCCTGCTCCACGGCCTGGCCCTGGTCGCCGACGGGCTGGGCTTCCTCCTCCCCCCCTACTCGAGACCCCGCACCGGCTGACCCGGTGCAGATCGCCCTCGCCTTCGTCGGCGGCCTGCTGCTGATGGTGGTGGCCGCCGTCCTCTTCACCAACGGCATCGAGTCGCTGGCCGGCCGCCTGGGCATGGGCCACGCCATGACCGGCAGCGTGATGGCGGCGGTGGGGACGGCCATGCCCGAGACCATCGTCCCCATCGTGGCCCTGATCGCCGGGGGCGCGGAGGCGGACCAGACCGCCGTGGGCGCCATCCTGGGCGCCCCCCTCATGCTCTCCACCCTGGCCCTGGCCCTGATCGGGGGGGTGAGCCTGGCCCTGGGCCGGCCCTGGCTCCGGGTCCAGGCCCGGGCCGCGCGGCGGCCGCTGGCGGCCTTCAGCCTCAGCTTCGCCCTGCTGATCCTGGCCACCTTCCTGCCCCGGCCCGCCCGCTGGGCCGTGGCGGCGCTGCTGCTGCTGCTCTACGCCGACTTCGTGCGCCGGACCCGGAGGGCCGACGAGCCGGTCGAGGGGGAGCCGGCGGAGCTGCTCCTGACCCGGGCCCTGCGGGGCTGGGAGCCGGGCGGCGCCTGGCGCTCGCTGCCCTCCCTGCTCCAGCTCCTGCTCGGCCTCGGCGGCCTGGCCCTGGCCAGCGAGCTCTTCATCTTCGGCCTCCACCGCATCGCCGCCCTGGCCCAGATCTCGCCCCTGGTCCTGGCCCTGCTCCTGGTCCCGATCGCGACCGAGCTGCCCGAGATCTCCGCCGGCACCCTCTGGGTGCGCCGGGACCGGGACATGCTGGCCCTGGGCAACGTCGCCGGCTCGCTGGCGCTCCAGGCCAGCATCGGCGGCAGCGTCGGCCTCTGCTTCACCACCTGGGACCTCTCCAGGCCCGGCTACCTCTCCGCCGGCCTCACCCTGGGGGCGGCCCTGCTGGCCCTGGCCGCGGTCCGCAGCCGGGGCCTGGACGCCCGGCTGGTGACCCTGGTCGGGGTCTGCTTCTACGTCGCCTACGCGCTGCTGGTCCTGGTGGCCCGGGTCTGAGCCCCCGGCGCCGCCGGCTCGGGGCCCGGGGCCGCCCGGCGGGCGGGGCTTAGACTGGCGCCGGGAGGCGTGGGCGAGAGCCGTGCTGTAGGAGGGGTCGATGCGGACCCGAGGCGGCGCCCGCTGGGTGGGGGCGCTGGCGCTCTTGGCGCTGGTGGCCGGCTGCGGCGCCGGCCTGCCCCCGGCCCACCAGGTGGTGGAGCGGGCGGCCCGGGCCATGGCCGAGGCCAGCTCCTACCGCCTCCAGGGATCGGCCCGGCTGGGGCAGACGACCACCCGCTTCCAGCTCCTGGTGCGCTCCTCGGGCGACTTCTCCGGCCGCCTCGACATCACCGCCCCCGGCACGCCGGCGTTCCAGAGCGGGATCGTGGCCCTGGGCAGCGACGTCTACGTCCTCTCCCCCTCCGAGCTCCAGGAGCTGGGCATCTCCAGCTTCCCCGGCAACCTCGACCCGGCCACCACCTGGGTGCTGCAGCCGGCCGCGGTGGCCCGCGGCTACCGCCGCAGCCTCATGCCCTTCATCGCTGGGGGCCTCGGCTCGACCCTGCGCCGGGCCACCCGGGGCAGCCTCACGGTGCGCCGAGAGGAAGTCGGAAAGCGGCGTCTGCTGGTGGTGCGGGAGGCGGGTGGGAGTTCATCATTGAGGCTGCTGGTAGACGCCCGCACCGACCACCTTCTGGAGCTGCAAATCAGCGGAGCCCAACCGGTCACCCTGCGCTACAGCGACTTCGGCACGGCCCGGAAGGTGGTGGCCCCGCCGGCCTCGTCGGTCTACGTCCCCCCCACGGTCAAGGACCCGGGCTGACAATGATCCGGATCGGCGCCCACGTCTCCACCGAAGGGGGCCTGCTCTCCGCCTTCGACCGGGCCCGCGAGATCGGCGCCGAGGCGGTCCAGATCCACCCCACGCCGCCCCAGACCTGGCGCCGGCTCCACCCCGACCCGGACACGCTGGCCGAGTTCCACCGCCTGCGCTCCGAGGCCGGGCTGGAGGACTTCTTCCTCCACGCCGTCTACCTCATCAACCTGGCCACCGCCCGGGAGGACCTGCTGGCCCAGTCCCGGGGCTCGCTGCGCAGCTCCCTGGAGCTGGCCAACCAGCTGGGGGTGAGCGGCGTCATCTTCCACCCCGGCTCGCACAAGGGCCAGGGCTTCGACGCCGTGCTGCCCCAGATGGGCGAGACCATGCGCCAGGCCCTGGACCAGGCCGGGGGGGAGAGCTGGCTCATCATCGAGAACAGCGCCGGCTCGGGCGACAACGTGGGCAGCAGCTTCGCCCAGGTCCGCCGCATGATGGAGGCGGCCGACGATCCCCGGGTCCGGCTCTGCCTCGACACGGCCCACGCCTTCACCGCCGGCTACGACCTGCGCACCGAGGAGGGGCTGGCGGA
>JASHRA010000237.1 GCA_030038765.1 Candidatus Dormiibacterota bacterium
GCTCACTCCAGAAAGCGCACCGCCCGCGCCGGGTCCCGCCACGTCTTGCTGAACTCCGCCACGGCTGCTGGCGTCTCCTTGTAGTAGGGCAGCGTGCGGCGACGAGGTGTCCAGGCCCCAGAGTCCGCCGCGCTTCGGCAGTGGCGGGCGACACTCTCCATGGTGGTGAGCCACACGTCGCCACGGTCCAACAGCCGCTCCAGGAAGCCTGACCACGCACGCACCCTGCTGCGACGGCCCGACACATGGGGGTGCCAAACCGTCGTCAGGAACCCACCCGTCTCGTAGGCGGCCTCGAATTCTTCCTCGAAGAATCGCATCCCGTCGCTGGCTGCCTTCGGCGGCATGAGATATCCGAATTCGGGGACGTGGGCAAAGTGGGGCCAGTCGCTCATGGTGATATCCATCGGCAGCTCTAGCAGGGCTCCCGACTCGGTCTGGATCTCGTAGGGGTCCTCGTCGTCGGAGAGAGACGAGTCATAGAGGAACCCTGCCCTGGCCAATAGGTCCGCAGACTGCTTTGAGAAGCCGTGGCTGGGTGCCCTCCAGCCCCGCGGTGCCACCCCGACCGTGCGCTTGATGCACTCAATCCCGCGCATCAGCCACTGGTGCTCACCGGCTGCGGACTGCGTGTTCGCGCGCTCATGCATGTAGCCGTGGTGCGCGACCTCATGACCTCCCGCGGCCAGTAGCTCGCCCACTTGCGGATACTGCTCCAGGCACCATCCGCAGACGAAGAATGTCTGCTTCAGCCCGAGCCGCTCCAATTGGGCCACGATGCGCTCGACGCCCACCTCGTCGAACCGAAAGTTCGACATGGCCCCATACTGCTCGAACCCGTCGCTCGGATGGAGCAGGTGCAGATCGCTGTCGAAGTCGACGTCCCAAGCCATGGCGAAGGCGCACCTCGCGCCTCCTGGCCACTCGATGGCGCTCGTGCCTGTCCCAGGGCCATCCCGGCCCTCTAGACCAGAGCCTGCCTGCACCAAGTCTCCTCCCTGCCCCGAGCTAATCGGACGACTCCTGCATCCCGGCCCAGATCCCCCTGGTGTGCTGCAGGTGGCGGTGCATCAGTTCACGGGTTGAGCCTCCGTCCCCCGCCACGATCGCTTCCAGTAGCTGCGCGTGCTCACCCGCCGTCACGTCCAGTTTCCCCTCTGCGGCCAGCCTCCGCAGCCCGGTGAGGCGGGCCTGATCGCGGAGATCGGATACCACCTGTACCAGACGAGCATTGCCGAGGCTCATCAACAGCGCGAGGTGGAATCCACGGTCAGCCCAGAGGAAGCCAACCAGGTCCTTGGTCCGGGCCCGGTGCTCGATAGTCGCACACATACGGCGTAGATCGACCGTGTTCACGCCATCCAGCCGACGCTCGGTTGCCACTCGCGTCGTGGCCGGTAACTCCAGGAGTATGCGCAGCTCGAACAGTTCGTCCAGATCATGCTCGGACAGGACAGGAACTATGAAGCCCCGGTTGGTCACTGCCTCGATCATGCCCTTCGAGGCAAGGTCAAATAGTGCCTCGCGCACCGGTGTGTCGGAGACATGGAGTTGCTCCGCGAACGAGCGCACGGTGTATGGCTGGCCCGGCACGATCGACCCCGACACAATCCCGCCGCGCAATGCGGCGAGAGCCTGCGTCCTGAGATTGACGCGGTCCAGCGGCGCCAGCTGATCTCCCGTGGCTGACCCCCGCGGTCTCCGGATCCTTCCGCTGATCAGGCCACCGGTGGCGGCAGCGGCCGGGTCACCCATGCCAGAGCCTCCGCTGCATCTGGAAGGACTACTTCTTGAAGTACCAACTTGCCAGGTCGATCAGGCCCACGGGGTCCTGGGGCGTCGCGCCCTTCAGCGTGTCCC
The DNA here is from genome assembly GCA_030038765.1 of Candidatus Dormiibacterota bacterium. Lineage (GTDB taxonomy): Bacteria > Chloroflexota > Dormibacteria > Aeolococcales > Bog-877 > Bog-877. The sequence goes on from JASHRA010000237.1 coordinate 1,861, forward strand.
TGATCTCCGAGAGCTGGTAGGGTGCCTGGGGCTGCCAGATGTCTGGCAATTGCTTCACCAAGTAGGCCTCGTATTGGTGGTAGGCGGCGAGCCCGCTCTGGACATGGGTGGCCTGGATCAGTCGGTCTGCGGTGGAGCTGCAGTAACTCCCCGAGTTGAGGAAGGATCCACAGCCCATCAGGATCTCCCCGGTCGGGAAGGGAGTCCCGTTGTAGAACCACCCTCCGCCCGCGGGACTCCAGTCGGCCAGGTCCCAGTGGCAGTAGGAGGACGGTGAGGTGGAAGTGCAGGGGTTCGCTACCGTCACGACCGTGTTGAAGGGTGCCGACTGCAGGGTGATGTCGATCCCGCCACCGGACTCGGAGGACTTGATCGCCTCCATCATCTGGTTTCCCGCGGCAAGCCCTGAGGCGTAGAGGAGGTCGAAGGCCAGGGGCTCTCCCTTGGTGATGCCTGCCCCACAATCTCCGGAGCCGGTGCCAGGGCGCTCACAGGTGTCGGTCCCGTCGCGATGGATGGCCCAGCCATGTGCGGCGAGGAGATGCGTCGCCGTGGACACACTGTACGGGTAGGGGTTGTGCTTCTCGACCGAGGTCACGTAGGGGTTCGCCGGCTCGATCGGCGCCGGTCCGTACGTTGGGTACCCGTAGCCATGGAGTACGTCGCGGACCAGTTGTGGTTGGTTGATGAGTTCTTGGATGGCTTGCCGGATATAGAGCTGCTTGATCATCATGCCGCTCTTCGGGTTCGCGAAGTTGTCCACCATGAGCCCTATCCCCCACGTCTGCCAAGGAACTAGGCGAAGGCCGTGGGCGGACAGGTACGACTGCTGTCCCAGGTCCTGCAGGGGAACGTATCCGTAGTCGATGCTCCCCGCTCGGAGGGCGTCGAACTCGGCCTCATCAGACGTGAAGGGAACAAGGTTGACCGTCGAGAGGTGCGGTTGGTCCGGACCGCTGTAGTGGCGGTTCACCGCGAGCGACGTGTATCCGGTGACGGAGTCGTAGGAGTGGATTGTCCAGGCACCATCAACGACCTTCCAGAGGTTGTTGGTGGCGTAGGAGGATGTGTCCTCCGACTGCGTGTTCAGGAACGCGTACACCTGTTGCGATCCGGCAGTAGTCAGGTCGTAGTTGCCCACCGGCGAATCCCCTGAGGTGCGGTCCCAAGCATGCTGCGGGATGGGGATTATCTGAGTCAGTTCGTTGTTGGTGATCCAGACGGGGTTGTAGGACCGGTTGAAGGTGAGACTGAACGTGTAGGGCGTTGCCGCTGGAAAGCTCATGGCCACCACGTTGTCAGGAAACGCCCCTGGCGTGTAGTTGTACCAGTTGTCCTTCTCCGCCTTCAGCAGATCCATCCAGAACTCAACGTCACGGTTGGTCACGGGATGCCCATCTGACCAGGTGAAGTGGTTCAGGTGGATGGTGACCGTCTTGTCGTCATTGGAGTAGACAGGAGCCTGACCGACGCTCAGCTCGTAGTCGATGTCTGGACCGCCGCTCTTGCCGACCCAGTAGAGGGGGCGGTACAGCTGGTACTCGAGGTCACAGAAGTTGACATCGGTCGCGTACTCAACCGGCAGAAGCGGGAAGACGTAGTCGGGGGTATCGGTCGCCGGCAGGGCGAAATTGGCCACTCCGCCCGCCGCGCGGGCGGCGGCTGCCGGGAAGCCTCCGGCCGCCGCTCCACTGGCCAGGACCGCGAGGGCCAGGATCCCGCCCCAAGTCAAACGCCTTGCTAGGCCATGGCGTAGCTGCATGACGACCCTCCTCACCGGGCGATGGACTATAGGCTACAGACTGTCCACAGAGGCGTCAAGGCAGAACCGCCGAGCGGCTCCCACGTCACGAGGTGAGGCGGCTCGGCGAGAGAGGTGGCTCGAGGCCGGCGCGTCACAAGACGCGCCCCGAGGACGGCGACGGGGCCGCCAGTCTGTCAGGCTCAGGCGGTGCTCCAGCCCCAGCGCCAGACGGTGTCCTCCTGGAACTGCTGCCTGCCGACCGCGGACGAGACCACCCTCTCCCTCTCCTGCCCCCTGGAGGAGCATGCTCCCTGGCTGGCGGGAAGGGTCCTGGACGTCCTCCGCCAGGTGGCCCGGGCACGCTCCGACCCGAGCCGGGAGCGCTACGTCGTGGGGCGGCGACGGGGCGCCCCGCTGGTGCTGGGCGAGCCCCTCCTCTGGAACGGGCTGGAGATCGTCGCCGAGGCCTCGGAGCCGCTCGGGTCGGGGCTCGGGGAGGCGACGCTGCGGCTCCCGCCCTGGTCCGAGCTGGCCCAGCGGGTGCCGGAGCCGGAGCTCTGGGTCCTGGCCGACCACCTCGCCGAGGAGCTGCGGGCGGGCTGCGGCGTGGTCTCGGACGGGCGCTCGGTGGGCTTCCCGAAGCCAGACTGGCGCCCCAGCCCGGCCCGGCGGCTGCAGTCTCGGCACCTCGGGGTGCTGGTGCCGCGAGCCTGGCTGGCGGACCTGCGGCCCGGCTCCACCGTCTACCGCGAGCTGCCCCGGAGCGGCCTGCTAGTGGTCCTGGAGTGAGGCCTCGGAGCCGCCCAGGGCGCGGCCCTGGCGTCGCTTGGCCGCGATCGCCGAGACCAGCTCCAGCACGCAGCGGTTGGCGTTCTGGGCCGTGACCTCGGCCCAGTCGTAGGCGGGCGCCACCTCGACCACGTCCATGGCCACCACCTCGGTGCCCAGGGCCACCTGGCGGATGGCCCGGAGCAGGTCGACGGGGCTCATGCCCCCCGGCTCGGGGGTGCCCGTGCCGGGGGCGAAGCCGGGGTCCAGGACGTCGATGTCGACGGACAGGTAGACCAGCTCGGGACCGTCCAGGGCCTCGGCGATGGCGCGGCGCACGACCTCGGATATGCCCCGCTCCCAGACCTCCTGCATGAGGTGCCAGCGCATGCCCTGGGCCCGCATCCACTCGAAGACCTCGCGAGGCGGCCAGTAGCCCCGCAGCCCGACCTGGACGAAGTTCCGCCCCGGCACCGCCCCGGACTCGACCAGGCGGCGCATCGGGGTCCCGTGCGAGAGCGGGTTGCCGAAGCTGGAGGGAGCGGTGTCGGCGTGGGCGTCGAAGTGGACCACGCCGAGCCGGCCCGGGCCCACCGCCTCGGCCACGGCCGTCGCCGAGGGCAGGGTGATGGAGTGGTCGCCGCCCAGGACGATCGGGATCACGCCCCGCTGGGCCACCTCCCCGACCCGCTCCCGGATGGCCCGGTGCGCCTCCTCGACGAGCCCCGGGGGACAGACGGCGTCACCGTAGTCGACCAGCGTCAGCTCCTCCAGCGGGGCCACCTCCAGGTCCAGGTGCCACTGGGCGCGCTGGTAGTTGGCGGTGCGCACCGCCCGGGGCCCGAAGCGGGCCCCGGGGCGGTAGGTGGTGGAGTCGTCCCAGGGGGCGCCCACGATGGCGAGGTCGGGCCGCCAGCTGTCCAGCTCGGAGGCCTCGCTGAGCTGGACCACCTTGGCGAGGGAACTGGGACCGAGGAACGACGGCCCCTCCATCTGGCGCTGCAGGCCGGGTGGGACCTGGGGGCGGTCCAAGGTCAGCGGCCGGCTCCGGGCGGGGCGGCCGAGGGGCAGACGGGTGACATCCGGGCGCCCATTATGCCCGCCCGGGGCGGGCTGGCTCAGCGCTGCTCGGGGGAGGGCTCGAGGCGCTCCACCCGGACCCTTCCCTCCAGCCCCAGGTAGACCTGCATGATCCGCTCCAGCACCTGCTCGAAGGCGCTCGGCTCCCAGCCCCGGACCAGCTCCCGCATCCGCTCCCGATGGCTGCGGGCGATGTCCGCCACCACCCGCCAGCCCTCGCCGGAGAGGCTCAGCACGATCCGCCGGCGGTCATGGTCGGGGTGGCTGCGCCGGACCAGGCCCGCCTCCTGGAGGGAGCGGCTCAGGACCGAGATGTGGGCCCGGCTGGAGGCCAGCTGCTCGACCAGCTCCTGCTCCGGGACGCCCGCCTCGCCGGCCCCACCCAGGACCAGCAGGGCGTGGTAGCCGAGGGGGCTGAGTCCGCTCGCGGCGGCGGTGGAGTCGAGCGACGTGATGGCGCGTCGGAAGACGTAGCGCAGCTGGCTGCGGAAGGCCAGCTGCTCCACCAGCTCGGGGCTCACCCCGGGGGGCGCGGTCGGCTCGGGGGTGGTACGGGGGAGCTGGGTCACGGGCTCAGGCGCTGATCACGACCGGGGTGCCGAGAGGGGTCCAGGAGTAGGCCCAGGCCAGCACCTGCAGCGGGGTGTGGATGCAGCCGTGGCTGGCGTCGTCGAGGCTGTCCTGGCTGCCCGGGCCGAAGGCGTCGGCCGGCTCCCAGGGCGCGTTGTGGAAGTAGTAGCCCCCGGCCAGGAACTCCATCGCGTACTGGGCCAGGAAGGGGGTGTAGTAGTTGGGCGAGCCGGGCGCGTAGCCGGAGACGAACTCCAGCGGGCTGCGCTTGTAGAAGATGGAGAAGGTTCCGGTGGGCGTCGTCTCGCCGGGCCGGCCGGTCGTCACCGGCGTCGCCTGGACGGCGCACCCACCGTCGTAGAAGACCGCCTCCTGCAGCGACAGCGAGATGTAGATCGCCTTGCCCGAGATGGAGCTGTGGCCGCAGCGGTCGGCCGCCAGCAGCGCCCCGGCCCGGGTCTGGAGCCCCCCCAGCCGGGAGCGGGCCCCGGCCAGCTGGGCCACGTCGTGGGCGGCAAGGAGCAGGCCGCGGGCCGAGGAGTAGCCGCTCTGCAGGCTCGACGCCCCCGGCACCTGCTCCAGGGAGGCCTGGTCGGCCAGCCCCATGTCGGTGTAGGCCAGCCCCAGCAGCTGCTGGCGCAGGCCCAGCTCGGCTCGGACCAGGAGCAGCTCCCGAGCCAGGGCGGCGGCGGCGCCGGCGCTGCCGGCCTGGTAGGCGCGCAGCTTGGCCGGGAGCTGGAGCTGGGAGAGCCCGGCGGCCGCGGCCAGCTTCTCGACCGCGGTCGCCTCGGCGGCCGGCCCGCCCGAGCTGCTG
>JASHRA010000025.1 GCA_030038765.1 Candidatus Dormiibacterota bacterium
CCGATCCTAGGCGGCGGGGCCGAGGGTGGAGCCGACCTACCAGCCGGCCGCAGCCGAGGCCCGGCTCAGGGCCCGCTGGCGTGAGCTGAACCTGGGAGCGGCCGACCCGACGAGTGGGCGGCCAGCCTTCTCCATCGCCCTGCCCCCGCCCAATATCACCGGCTCGCTGCACATGGGGCACGCCCTCAACCTGGTCATCCAGGACGCCCTCTGCCGCTACCACCGGATGCGCGGCTTCGAGGTCTGCTGGGTGCCCGGCACCGACCACGCCGCCATCGCCACCCAGAACGTGATCGAGCGACAGCTCGCCGCCGAAGGCACGAGCAAGGAGGAGCTGGGCCGGGAGGCCTTCGGCCGCCGGGTGGACGACTGGTACCGGACCTACCGGGGCCGGATCCGAGAGCAGATGGAGGCGCTGGGCGCCAGCTGCGACTGGGGCCGGGAGCGCTTCACCCTCGATCCCGAGTATGTCCGCGTGATCCGCATCGTCTTCGGCGAGCTCTACCGCCAGGGGTTGATCTACCGCGGCCCCCGGATCGTCAACTGGTGTCCCCGCTGCCGCAGCGCCATCTCCGACGAGGAGGTGACCTACCAGGAGCAGGACGACACCTTCTACTTCGTCCGCTACCGCGGCGCCGAGGGCGGGGAGGGGCTGGTCGTGGCCACCACCCGGCCCGAGACCATCCTCGCGGACGTGGCCGTGGCGGTGGCCCCGGGGGATGAGCGCTACCGCTCCCTGCTGGGAACCCGGGTGCTGGACCCGCTGGACGGGCGCGAGCTGCCGGTGCTCGAGGACCGGGCCGTGGACCCGAAGCTGGGGACGGGAGCGCTCAAGATCACGCCCGGGCACTCCGCCGACGACTACGAGGTGGGCCAGAGGCACGAGCTGCCCATCCTCACCGTCATCTCCCTGGACGGGATGATGATCGCCCCCCGCTTCCCGGACCTGGACGGGCGGCCGGTGGCGGAGGCCCGGGAGCTGGCCGCCCAGCGGCTGCGGGCGGGCGGGGCCATGGTCCGGGAGGAACCGCTGCGGCACCAGGTGGGGCACTGCGACCGCTGCGGCACGGTGATCGAGCCGCTGGTGACGCCGCAGTGGTGGGTGCGGGTCCGGCCCCTCGCCGACCCCGCCGCCGAGGTGGTGGAGCAGGACCGCATCGAGATCCATCCCCACCAGTTCCGCGCCCAGTACCTGGACTGGCTCGCCGGGCTCCGCGACTGGTGCATCTCGCGCCAGCTCTGGCTGGGACACAGGATCCCGGTCAGCACCTGCGCCAACGGCCACCGGTTCGCCTGGGTGGAGGAGCCGGACTGCTGTCCCGAGTGCGGCAGCCTCGAGCTGGAGGCGGACCCGGACGTGCTCGACACCTGGTTCTCCAGCGCCCTCTGGCCCTTCGCCACGCTGGGCTGGCCCGACCCCAACCCCGCCTTCGACCGCTTCTACCCGACCTCGGTCCTGAGCACGGCGCGGGAGATCCTCCAGCACTGGGTGGTGCGCATGGTCATGACCGGTCTGCGCTTCACCGCTGAGATCCCCTTCCACGACGTGCTCTTCCACGCCACCATCCTCGGCGAGGACGGCGCCCGCATGGCCAAGAGCCGGGGCAACGTCGTCGACCCCCTCGACATGGCGCGCAAGCACGGTGCCGACGCCCTCCGTGCCTGGGCCGCCAGCGTCGCCATGGGGACCCAGGACGCGCGCTTCGACGAGACCAGGCTGGCCGGCTTCGCCAAGTTCGCCAACAAGCTCTGGAACATGAACCGCCTGCTGCAGCAGAGCTTCTCCCGCGCCGGCGCCGGGGAGCTGGTGCCGGCGGTCGCCGAGGTACCCCCGGAGGAGCTGCAGACGGTGGACCGCTGGATCCTCTCGCGGCTCGCCCGCCTGACCCGGACCGTGACCCACTCCCTCGACGTTTTCGACTTCGGGGAGGCCATCTCAGCCGGGTACGACTTCGCCTGGCACGAGCTCGCCGACTGGTACCTGGAGCTGGTCAAGGGCCGCCTCGAGGCGGCCGACCCGGGGGCCCGCTTCGTCACCCGGCTGGCCCTGCTGCGGACCTCGCAGCTGCTGCACCCGATCGTGCCCTTCCTCACCGACGCCCTGGCCGAGCACTACGAGGGTGCGCCGGCCAGCCTGGACCTGGCCACCTGGCCGGAGCCGGCGGCCTGGGAGGACGCCGCCGCGGAGGCCTCCTTCGGCGCCTTCCAGGGGCTGGTCATGGCCCTCCGGCACTGGCTCCAGGAGCTCGGCGTCCCCAGCCACCGGGGCGGCGAGCGGCTCCCCTTCGCGGTCCTCCGCGAGGGCCCGGAGCTCTCCTTCCCCGAGGCCCGGGAGTACCTCCAGGCGCTGCTGCCGGTGCGCTGGGTGGCGGCGGACGGGGACCTCGCCACCCGCCCCCAGGTGGTGGCCGGGGCGACCACCCTGGCCCTGGGCGCCGACCTCTCCGGGAGCGCGCCCGACTGGCGGGCCGGGCTGGGGCGGGAGCTGCTCCGGGTCAGCTCCCACCGCGAGTCGCTGGAGCGGAAGCTGGCCGGTCCCTTCGCGGTCAAGGCCGCGCCCCAGGTGGTGGCCGGTGTCCGGGAGCAGCTGGACCGGGAGCGCCTGCGCGAAGAGCTGCTGCGCGGGGTCTTCGAGAGCTGAGCCGGTAGGGACGCTTGCTCCCGATCGCCGACCTACCGCTGGCGGTCCTGCTGGCCCTCACCGCCGCCACCCTGGTGGCCTCCGCCCCGGGCCGCCCCTGGTCCCGGCGGCCGCAGCTCTGGGCCCGCTGGGTGGCCCGGGTGGGGCTCCTCCTGGGGCTGGCGGGGGTGTCCGAGCTGCTCTGGCAGCTGGCTCCGGGCGGGGTCGTCTCGGTGACCCTCTGGCATGTCGGCGAGCGCATGCCGGTGCTGCTCTCGGTGGACGGCAGCGGGGCCGTGGTGGCGCTCATGATCCTGGGCGCCGGGCTGGTGGTCAGCCTCGACGCCCGGGAGCGCCGCCCGCTGGCCTCGGCCTGCCTCAGCCTGGCCGTCCTGGGCGGGGTGGCGGCCGCCTTCGCGGGCGACCTCCTGAGCCTCTACATGGGCCTCCAGCTGTCCTCCCTCGGGGGCATCGGCCTCAGCTTCGCCCGCCAGCCCCGGGCCGTGAGCGCCCGGGTGGTCCTGGCCACGGTGGCGGACCAGATCGTGGCCCTGGTCTGGCTGGGGTCGATCCTCGTCGTCCTCCACGGCAGCGGCACGCTGGCGCTCGACGCCATCCCCCCGAGCGCCGTGGGCCCGATCCTGGCCGGCCTGCTGCTGCTCCCCGTCGCGGTCCGGCTGGGAGGCTGCCTGCTCATCTCCGGCGCCCGCCGGGGGAGGGGCCCGGGCCACGCCCTCGACGCCGCCGACTGGTTCTCCGTGGTCGCCCTGCCCACCTCGCTGCTGCTCCTGGTGCGCGTCCAGAGCCTGGCCGGGGGCACCTGGCCCAGCGCCTGGTTCGGGACCGGGATGGACATCGTGGCCCTGCTCTTCGGCCTCGGCGCCCTGGCCGTGCTCCTCTGGTGGCGTCCCCCCCAAGCCCATCTCGCCGCCCTCATGCTGGCCGGCTCCGGTCTCGTCCTGGCCGGCTTCGGGCAGAACTCCGCCGACGGAACGCTGGTGGCCCTGGGCGCGGGGCTGGGCCTGGAGCTGGCCGCCGCCTCCCTGCCCCGGGCCCTGCTGGCGCGCCCGCGGGGCCGGCCCCTCAGCTGGACCGAGCTCCCGCTGCGGCTCGGCGCCCTGGCCGCCCTGCTGCCCGTCTCGCTCTTCCTCGGCCTCGGCCTCCTCGGCCTGGACCTGGCCCTCGGCTCGGGGCTGAGGGCGGGCACGGCGCCGGCGCTCGCCTACCTCGCCGCCTTGGGGGGCCTGGCCCTGCTGGCGACCCGGCCCGAGGTCTGGCGTGCGCCCGTCGCCGGCCGCTGGCCGCTCTGGGCCCCCGCCCTCGGCCTGGTGGCCGGCGCCGCCCTCCCCGGCGCCGCCACCGTCTGGGTCGGGGGCACCCTGGCCAGCCCGGGGACGGCGGCCTCCGCCTCCCTCTCCGCGCCCGATCCCCTGGTGCTGCTGGCGCCGGGACTGATCTGGCCGGGCGGCTACCTGGTCCTGCTGCTGGCCCTGCTGGCGGCGGGGGTGGTGGCCCTGCGGCTCGCGCTCGGCTGGCGCCCCCTTCCGCTCCCGGCGCCACCCCGGGCCGCGCCGGCGGGATCCGGGCTGCCGGCCTGGGCGCGGCTGCGGGCCGTCTCCCGGGAGACCCGGGGCTGGTACCGACTCCTCGTCTCGCTGGCCGACCGGGAGGTGGAGGAGCGGCCCCTCTGGCTCTGGCTCGCGGCCACCGCTGCCGCCGCCTGGCTGCTGGCTGAGATGGTCCGCCTG
>JASHRA010000238.1 GCA_030038765.1 Candidatus Dormiibacterota bacterium
CATGCGCCTCGGCCGCCTCACCCGGCTGGAGCGGGAGCGCCTGGAGGCCGAGTACACAGACCTGATGGCCCGGATCGCCGAGCTGGAGCAGATCCTGGGCTCGCGGCAGCGGCTCATGGCGGTGGTCCGCGAGGAGCTGCTGGCGCTCCGCAAGAAGTACGGCGACGCCCGCCGCACCGAGATCAGCTACGGGGACATCGAGCTCAACGAGGAGGACCTCATCCCCCGCGAGCAGGTGGTGGTGACCCTGACCCACCGTGGCTACATCAAGCGCACCCCGGCCACCGACTACCGCTCCCAGCGGCGCGGCGGCAAGGGCGTGGTCGGCGCCAAGCGGGTCGGGGACGAGGACTACGTCGAGCACCTCCAGGTGGCCTCGACCCACTCCGACATGCTCTTCTTCACCAACCGGGGACGGGTCTTCCGGGTCCGCACCCACGAGGTCCCCGACGTCGCCCGCCAGGCCAAGGGCACGGCCGTGGTCAACCTGGTCGAGGTCGATCAGGGCGAGAGGGTGACCTCCATGCTCTCGGTGGAGGCGTACTCGGACGAGACCTACATGGTGATGGCCACCGTGCGGGGTCACATCAAGAAGACCCCCGCCGCCGCCTACGCCTCGGTCCGTCGCAACGGCCTCATCGCCATGGCCCTCGGCGACGGCGACGAGCTCAACTGGGTGCGCATCAGCACCGGCGGTGACGAGATCCTCCTGGTGACGCGCCTGGGCAAGGCCCTGCGCTTCACCGAGAAGCAGGTCCGGCCCATGGGGCGGGACACCCAGGGGGTGACCGCGGTGCGGCTCCTGGGCGAGGATAGGGTGGCGGGCATGGACATCGTCCGGCCCGGGGGCCACGTCCTGGTGGTGACCCAGAACGGCTTCGGCAAGCTGACGCCGATGGACGACTACCCGCTCAAGAGCCGGGCCATCCAGGGCGTCTACACGCTCGACCAGCACGCCATCTCCAAGGTCGGGGAGATCGTCGGAATGGAGATCGTGGAGGACCTCTCCCAGGAGCTGATGCTGATCAGCACGCGGGGCCAGATCATCCGCATCCCCCTGGAGGGGGTGAGGATCTCCGGGCGGCAGACCCGGGGGGTGATCCTGATGCGCCTGGAGGAGGGCGACCTGGTCGGCTCCATCGCCGGCGTGGCTCCTCCCGGTGACCTAGAGGAGGCCTAAGCGTCCCGCCGGCGAAACCGGCGCCCCAGGTACCGGCCCGGTGAGCCAGATCCTCTTCCAGCTCACCCACCTGCCCGCCGGCGGTGTCTACGCCTTTCTCATCATCTGGCTGGCGGCGGAGTCGGCCGGCCTGCCGCTGCCGGACGAGGCCATCCTGCTGACGACCGGCTTCCTGGTCCACGAGGGGACCGTCGACCTCGTCCCCGCCGTCGCCTGCGCCGTGGCCGGGGCCGCCATCGGCTCCACCATCTCCTACACCCTGGGACTGCGGCTGGGGCGTCCGGTGGTGAGCATGCTGGCCGCGCGCCTGCGGGTGAGACCCGAGCGGGTGGAGGCGGCGGAGGCGTGGATGCGCCGCCGGGGAGCGGTGGGCGTCTTCCTGACCCGCGTGCTGCCGGTGGCCCGGAATCTCGCCTCCTACGCTGCCGGCATCGCGGACATCCCGCCCCGGGTCTTCTACGCCGCCATGCTCTGCGGCTCGCTGCTCTGGTCGGTGACCGTCATCTCCATCGGGGAGGGGGTCGGCGACCACTACCGCCAGATCCTGAGGGTGGGTGGCCGGGGCCTTTTGATCGCGCTCTGCCTCGCCCTCGCCGCCGCCCTCGTCTGGCTGGCGGTGCTGGGGATCCGCCGCCGCCGGAGCGGAGGCGGCACGCGCCCCTGATCGCCGCCCTGCCAGAATCGTCGGGTGGCGAGCGCCGACGAGCGGACCGAGGCGGAGGGGCTGCTCCGCTTCGTTGACGCGTCGCCCTCCCCGGGCCACGCCGCCCTGGCCGCCGGGGAGCTGCTTCGCGGCGCCGGCTTCGAGCTCCTGGAGCTGACCCGACCCTGGAGCAGCCCGGGTCGGCACTACGTGATCCGGGGCGGGACCCTGCTGGCCTGGTCGGTCCCGGCCGGCTGGCAGCCGGAGCGGGGCCTGAGGCTGCTGGCGGCCCACACCGACAGCCCCAACCTCCGCCTCCGGCCCCGGCCCGAGGCCAGCAGCCAGGGCTTCCTCCAGCTCGGGGTCGAGGTCTACGGAGGTGCCCTGCTCAACTCCTGGCTCGACCGCGACCTCGGCCTCTCGGGGATCGTCGCCCTGGACGGCCCCGAGGGGGTGGAGGAGCGGCTGCTGCGCATCGACCGTCCCCTGCTTCGGGTTCCCCAACTGGCCTCGCACCTCTCCCCGGAGCTCAAGACGGGAGGCCTGGCCCTCAACCCCCAGACCCAGATGGTCCCGGTCTGGGGTCTGGGGCCTGCCGGGGGGCCGGGCCTGCGGGAGCTCCTGGCCGCCGAGCTGTCGGTCGAGCCGGGGCGGGTGCTGGCCTGGGAGCTGATGGCCCACGACCTCACCCCCTCGACCCTCTCCGGTCGCGGCAGGGAGTTCATCAGCGCCCCCCGGCTGGACGACCTCGGCTGTTCCTACGTCTGCACCCGGGCCATGGTCGATCTGGCCGGCCGCGCCCAGGGCGACGAGGCGATCTCGGTTCTCATCCTGGTCGACCAGGAAGAGGTCGGGAGCGAGACCTCGAGGGGCGCCTACAGCGAGCTGCTGGGGGGCGTCATCGAGCGCGTCCTGCTGGCCCACGGGCTGGGCCGCGCCGACTACCTGCGGACCCTGGCCGCCTCCGCCTGCCTCTCCGCGGACATGGGCCACGCCGCCCACCCCAACTATCCGGAGCGTTCCGACCCGGGCCACCCGGTCCGGCTAAACGGTGGCCCCGTCATCAAGAGCCACGCCGGGCAGCACTACGCTACCGGGGCCCCGGGCGCGGCCCGCTTCGCCCGGGCCGCGGACCGGGCCGGAGTGCCGGTGCAGTGGCTGTCGCCCCGGGGCGACCTCCGCTGCGGCAGCACCATCGGGCCCATCCTGGCCCAGCAGCTGGGGGTCGAGACCGTCGACGTGGGCATGGCCCAGCTGGCCATGCACTCGGCTCGGGAGATGGGCGGCTCGGCGGATCCCGGCCTGCTGCTGAGGGCGCTGGGGGAGTGGCTGGCCAGCTGACCCGGTCAGAGGAGGTCGGGGCCGGGCGACCCTGAGGCCCCGGCGTCGGGACCCGACGGGGGCATGGCCTGGCGGATCAGCACCAGGCGGCAGTGGGCGTGCCGCAGCAGCTCGGAGCCGGTGCGGCCGAGGGCGAACTCGCCGAAGCGGGGCTTGATGCCGAGGCCGACGACCATCAGGTCCGCCTCCCAGCGGCGGGCCTCGTCGACCACCGCCGGTCCCGCCTCCCGAGCCTGGAGGATCGTCGTCTGGATCTTGGTGTCCAGCACCTCGGCCACCGACTCCATCTCTCCCAGCATCTCCTCGGCCCGGGCCAGCTCGTCGCCCAGGCTGGCCGAGAGGGGGAGGCTGCGGGCCACCTCGAGCACGGTCATGACGAGGATCTCGGCCTTGGCCGGGCGGGCCAGCCGGCAGGCCGCGCGCACCGCCTCCTTGTCCGCCTCACCTCCGCGCACCGGGACCGCGATCCGGCGCGGCCTCAGGATGCCCTCCGATGGCCCCTGGTCGGGGTGCTTGGCCCAGAAGAACCGGCTCGCCATCCAGCAGATTGTCGCCACTGCGTCGGTGTCGCGCTTGCGCTCCCCGCGGGGGAGCGGGCCTGCCGCCGGCGCCACCCGCCCCGGGGGCCCAGATCCGGCGGGGATATACTTGCCCGCCGTGAAGGTCGTCATCGTGGGGTGCGGCCGGGTGGGGAGCACCCTGGCCCGCGAGATGGCTCGCGATGGCCACGACGTCGCCGTGGTGGACGTGTCGCGGAGGGCCTTCGAGCGGCTCGGGGAGGACTTCCCCGGGCGGGTCGTGCTGGGCAGCGGGATCGATCAGGAGCTGCTCGAGCAGGCCGGGACCGGGGAGGCCGACTGCTTCATCTCGGTGACCAACGGCGACAACCGCAACATCATGTCGGCGCAGGTGGCCAAGGAGGTCTTCAAGGTCCCCAAGGTCATGATCCGGATCTACGACCCGATCCGGGAGAAGGTCTACCGCCAGCTCGGCATGTACACCTACTGCCCCACCCTGGTGGGGGCGAAGATCGCGCGCACCTTCTTCGACTCCGGCTCCCAGGCGGCCGACGCCATGCGCCAGGAGATCGGGGCGGCCGGGGGCGTGCGCAATGTCTGACCGACCTGCCTACATCATCGTGGTGGGGGCGGGGAAGGTGGGCTTCTACCTGAGCCGCCACCTCCTGGCCGGCGGCTACGAGGTGGCCCTGATCGAGAAGGACCCCGATCGTGCCTCGCTGGTGGCGGCCCAGCTGGGGACGGCCGCCTGCCTGGTCGGCGACGGCGACGAGGTCGCCTTCCTCGCCACCAGTGGCATCGAGCGCGCCGACGTCCTGGCCGCCGTCACCGGCGACGACGAGGACAACCTGGTCGCCTGCCAGCTGGCCAAGCGGGAGTTCAAGGTCCCCCGCACCATCGCCCGGGTGAACAACCCCCGCAACGTCCAGATGTTCCACCAGCTCGGGGTGGACGTGGCGGTCTCGGCGACCGAGCTCATCCTGGGCGTGATCGAGTCCGGGCTGGCCGGGCACGCCGACGTGCTGCAGATCCCGATCGTCGGCTGCGAGTCGTCGGTGGTGCGCGTGGTGGTGCCCGTGGGCAAGGCGGTGGGCCGCCCGGCCTCGGAGATCGCCGACCTCGCGGGGGAGCGGCTGCTGCTGATCGTCCGCGACGGCGTGGAGGTGGCGCCGGAGACGCCCCTCATGGCGGGCGACCAGATCATCCTCTTCACCCACCGCCCGACCTCCGACTTCATGCTGGAGGAGCCGGAGATCCTCAGCCCGGTGCTGCGGTGAGCGCCTCCCTGCCCATCGCGCCGTAGCGATCCCAGAGGCGCCCCAGCGCCTCCATCCCCCGGAAGAGCTGGGCCAGGACGACGCGTTCGTTGGGGGCGTGGAAGTGGTCGTCCGGGAGCGCCACCCCGAAGAGGACGCAGGGCGCCTCCAGCACCTCCCCGAGCGAGGTCACCGGGGGGATGCTCCCTCCCTCGCGGGTGAAGAGCGGCGGCCGGCCCCAGACTCCCTCGACCACGTCCGCCGCCGCGGCCACGGACGGGTGGTCCGATGAGGTGAGGGCCCAGCGCCCTGAGGTGATGAGCTTGAACTCGGCCCTGACGCCCTCCGGCGTGAGCCGCCGGAGCTGCTCGCCGACCACCCTGGTGATCCGCGCCGGGTCCTGCTGGGGGACCAGGCGGGAGGAGAGCTTGGCCCCGGCCCGGGCCGGGATCACCGTCTTCGCGCCCTCGCCCTCGTAGCCCCCCCAGATGCCGCAGAGCTCGAGCGTGGGGCGGGCGGTGCGCCGCTCCAGCGAGGTGAAGCCCTGCTCTCCCCCGGGCACGGCGCCCACGTTGGCGAGGAAGCGGGTCTCGTCGAAGGGGACCGCGGCCAGCTCCTCGCGCGTCGCGGCGTCCAGCTCCACGACGTCGTCGTAGAAGCCGGGAACGGCGATGTGGCCGTCGCCATCGTGGAGCTTGGAGAGCATCTCCACCAGCACCTGGATGGGGTTCAGGACGGCGCCGCCGTAGACCCCCGAGTGCATGTCGGTGTCGGCGGTCTGGACCCGGAGCTCCCAGTAATCGTTGCCACGGAGGGCGATGGTCAGGCTGGGCAGGTCCTCTCCCAGCATGCCCGTGTCCGAGACCACGACCACGTCCGCCCGCAGCTCCTCGCGGTGGGCCCGGAGCAGCCCGTCGAAGTGTCCCGAGCCGTTCTCCTCTTCGCCCTCGGCGATCAGCTTGAGGTTGATCGGCAGGTGGCCACGGGCGTCCAGGATGCCGCGCACGGCCTCCAGGTGCATGGCCAGCTGGCCCTTGTCGTCGGAGCTGCCCCGGCCCAGGAGCTCGCCGTCCCGCTCCAGGGCCTCGAAGGGGGCCTTGAGCCACTCGGAGACGGGGTCGACGGGCTGGACGTCGTGGTGGCCGTAGACCAGCACCGTCGGCAGCGCGGGGTCCTCAAGACGCTCGGCGAAGAGGGCCGGGAGGCCCTCGGTCTCCCAGACCTCGGCCCGCTGGAAGCCGGCGTCGACGGCGGCTCGGCCCAGGAACTCGGCCGAGCGGTGCACGTCCTCCGCGTACTTGGGGTCAGTGCTGACAGACGGGATCGCCACCCAGGCGGAGAGGAGATCCACCAGCGCGCGCTGGCGCTTTTGGATGGCCAGGGTCGAGTCCGGCTCCGGGGTCACCGGCGGCACGCCCTGCCGTCGATCCCCCGGATCAGCGGTACCGGCCTCAGGCGGCCTTGCCGATCTTGAAGATCTTGGTGCCGCAGACGGGGCAGGTCCCGGTCGTGGCTGGCTTCCCGTTCTTCAGTTGGGTTGGCTGGGGATTGGAAATCTCCCGCGCCGTCTTGCACTTCATGCAGAAGCCGGTAACGGCCATCTCGATACCCCTCCACTGCTAATCGGACCCGAACTCGGTGCCCGGGCGGTCAGCCGAATTGTATTCACCAACCCCTAGGGCCGCAACCCGCATTGCGTCGAGTTCGGCCCAGTTCACGCCCGCGACCCTCCGCGAGCGGGCCCGGAGCCGGCCTCGCCTGCCCTCCGCTCCCGCTCCAGCCAGCCCCACAGGCCGGCGGCGTTGGAGCGCCAGCCGGTGAGCAGCTGGACCGCCGCCAGCCGCTCCGGCAGCGCCCGCTGCCGGGGCCTGATGCGGGCCCGCAGCGCCTCCTCCAGGTGGTCCACCGAGGCCTCCTCCCGGTAGGCCTCGCGGGCGATCTCCGACCAGAGGTGGAGCTGCCGCTCCGACTCGGCCAGCACCTGGTCCGGGGGGCCAGCCGGTCCGTAGTGGGTGAGCACGACCTGCTCCGGCCCGAGCTGGGCGAAGCGGCGCAGTGAGCCCAGCGCCCGTCCCAGGTCGAAGTCGTCCGGTGGCGTGGCCGGGCGGAGGGCCTCGCCGCCGGGGATCTGGACGCCGACCGCGTCCCCGACCAGCAGGGCGCCCGAGCTCTCGTCCAGGACGGCCAGGTGGTGCTTGGCGTGGCCCGGGGATTCGATCAGGCGGAGCCGCCGCCCCGCTCCCAGCTCGATCACCTCCTGGTCCGCCGCGGCCTGGAGGCGCTCCGGCGGCACCGGCGTCATGCGCCCGTAGAGGCTGTCCAGCCGCTCGCCGTAGACCCGGCCCGCGGCCTCCACCAGCCGTGTCGGGTCGGCCAGGTGACGAACCCCCCGCTCGTGGGCCACGATCCGGGCGGAGGGGAAGGCCCCGGCGATCTCGCCCACGGCTCCGGCGTGGTCCAGGTGGACGTGCGTCACCACCACCCAGGCCAGGTCCTCCGGCCCGAGGCCGCGCCGCGCCAGCGCCGCCACCACCACGGGCGCGTCCAGCTGGGGCCCGGTCTCCACCAGGCAGGGAGATTCCCCCTCCAGGAGGAAGACGGCGTTGACCTCGGGCCAGCCGCCCAGCAGGGTGTCGATCTGCCAGAGCCCGGGCGCCAGTCGGCGCTCCCGGCTCTCGCCCTGGCGGGCCCGCTCCACGCCGTCAGTTTCGGCCCGGCGGCGCGCGGCGTCAGCGGCGATCTCCCCGCCCAGCACACTCACAGTCCCCGCCAAGGCCCCTCTCAGGTGCGCCGACTGTAATTCATCTGCTTCGTCCCGACGCCCGAGGTGCCCGCTTGTACTTCCGCTACCTCAGCCGTGAGCTTCGCCGCCGCGCCCGCTCGGCGAGCGTGGTCGCCATCGGCCTGGCCCTCGGGGTGGGCCTGGTGATCGCCGTCAACGCCGCCGCCAGCGGGGTCAGCGCGGCGCAGGGCGAGGTGCTCCACTCCCTCTACGGCGTCGGCACCGACCTCACCGTGACCAAGGTCCCGACCCCGGGCAGCGGCGGGCCCTTCCGCTTCGGCTCCGGAACCGGAGGCTTCAGCCGGAGCGAGCAGGGGCAGCCCATCAACGTCTCCCGTCTCACCTCGTCGGGCGGCCTCGCCACCCTCTCCGCCAAGTCCGTCACCGCCATCTCCAAGCTGAAGGGAGTGCTGGCCAGCACCGGGGCCCTGAGCCTCAGCTCGATCAGCGTCAGCGGTACCTTCCCCGGCTCCAGCGCCAGCTCCAGCTCCAACCCGCTCAGCGTCAACACATTCACCGTCACCGGGGTGGACGCCGACGATCCCGGCCTGGGGCCGCTCAACGCCTCCAACATCGCCCACGGTCAGAGCGCCGTGCAGAGCTGGTTCGACAGCGTGCAGAAGGGATCCTCGAGCGACCACCTGCTCGCCCTGGTCAGCAGCAGCTACGCCAAGCAGCAGTCGCTGAAGGCGGGCTCGACCGTGACCGTCCACGGCACCGCCTTCAAGGTCCTGGGGCTGGTCACGCTCAACCAGTCCGCCTCCTCGTCCGACGTCTACCTGCCCCTGTCCGAGGCCCAGAGCCTGTCCGGCGACAAGGCGGACGTGAACACCGTCTACGTGACCGCGGACAGCTCAAGCGACATCTCCACGGTCCAGGGCGAGATCCAACACCTCATGCCCAAGGCGACCGTCACCACCGCCGCTGACCTGGCCAGCCAGGTCACCGGCTCCCTCAGCACCGCCTCCAGCCTGGCCAACTCCCTGGGCCTCTGGCTGGCCATCGCGATCCTGATCGCGGCCTTCGTCCTGGCCGCCCTGCTCACCTCGGCCTCGGTGACCAGGCGAGTGCGCGAGTTCGGCACCCTGAAGGCGATCGGCTGGCGCACCCGGCGGATCGTGGCCCAGGTCCTCGGTGAGTCCCTGGTCCTGGGCCTGGTCGGAGGGGCGCTCGGGATCGGGCTGGGCGTCCTGGGAGCGTTCCTGGTCGGCAAGCTGGCCCTCCCGGTACAGGCGACGGTCAGCCCGACCGGGCTCGGCTCCGGGGCCCCGGGCGGCTTCGGGGGCCGATTCCCGGGTGGCGGATCGGGCGCTGGCGCCGGCACTGGCGCGGGCCGGTTCGGAGGCAGCGGGACCGCCGGACGCTCCTTCGCCCACACCTTCGCCGCCAACTCGCACACGGTGACCCTCCACCTCACCGCCCCCCTGAGCCTGGAGGTCCTCGGGCTGGCCGTGGCGCTCGCCATCGGCGGCGGTCTCCTGGCCGGTCTCTTCGGCGGCTGGCGGGCCGCTCGGCTGCAGCCCGCCGAGGCCCTGCGGAGGGTGGAGTGATGGCCCGGCCCGGGTCAGGGGACTGACATGTACCAGCTGACCCAACTCTCCCGGGTCTTCACCAAGGGAAGGGCGCGGATCACCGCCCTCAAGGACGTGGACCTGGCCATCGCCGACGGCGAGTTCCTCACCGTCCAGGGACCCACCGGGCACGGCAAGACGACGCTCCTGCTGCTGCTGGGGGGCCTCGACCGACCCAGCTCAGGGCACGTCATCTTCGACGGCCAGGACCTCGGGGCCATGCCCGAGTCCCGGCTCGTGGACGTGCGCGCGCGCAACTTCGGCTTCGTGTTCCAGAACTACAACCTGATGCCCACCCTGACGGCCCAGGAGAACGTGGAGGCGGCCCTGGTCCCGCTCCGGACCCGGGCCGAGGAGCGCCGCTCCCGGGCCCTGGCCGCGCTCACCGAGGTGGGACTGAGGGAGCGGGCCGGGCACTTCCCGCCCGAGCTCTCCGGGGGTGAGCAGCAGCGGGTGGCGATCGCCCGGGCGCTGGTCAAGGAGCCGCGCGTGATCCTCGCCGACGAGCCCACGGGCAACCTGGACGAGGTCGCCCGGGGCGAGATCGTGGCCCTGGTCGAGGGCCTCTGGCAGCGGCGCGGGATGACGGTCGTGGTCGTGACCCACGACACCCAGGTGGCGCGAAGGGCGCCGCGGACCGCGCTCATCGACCACGGCGCGCTCACGCTGCGCTACAACCGCCCTCCCACCGGCTCGGCGCCGGCCGGGCCCGGCCGGTCCCGTCCCGCAGAGGCCAGCTGAGGGTCGCTCGGGCCGCCACCTATACTCCGGCCGTGCTCCCCGGAGACCCGCCCCAGGCGGACCCGCAGGCGCCGGACCCGGAGCCTCCGCCCCCCTCGCTCGACCCCGAGTCGCCCCACTACCAGCCCTGGGCGGAGAAGCAGATCTTCAACGCCAGCAAGGAGAAGCGTCCGCTGGAGGAGTTCCTGGCCGACTTCTCGGCGCGCGTGGAGGCGGCCGGCCAGCCGGCCATCGGGGGCTGGGACCCGACCCACAACGAGCGCATGCTGGCCCGCTACCTCCCCAACCCGGCGCCGGGGCGCCGCCGCCGCCGGCGCCCCTCGGGCCGGGGCCAGGGGGCCCGGTCGAACCCGGGCCAGCCCCGGCCGACGCCGGAGGCCAGGGAGACGGGGCCGACGGCGCCAGAGCGGCACCGGCGGCGGCGGGGCCGACCCCGTGGGGGCCGTCGTCCGGGGGGCGCTGCTGCCCCCTCCTGATCGGGCCCCGGCGCCGGAGGCCGTCGGCTTCGACTACGGGGGAACGCTGGTCCGGGTGGCCGTCCCGGAGGCGGCGCTGCGTGCCGCCGGAGAGGCGCTGGCCCAGGACCTTTCCGACCTCGCGGGCTCCTGGTCGGGGACGCCCGGCGACCTGCTCATGGACTTCTCCGCCACGGTCGACGAGGAGGCCCGCGCGGCCCACCGGCGCCGGCCCCTGCGCGAGGTGGACCCGCGGGCGCTCGAGGAGCGCGCCCTGGGCCGGCTGCTGGGGCGGGAGCCGCCCCCGGGGCTGGCCAGGATGCTGGGGGCGGCGGCGCAGCAGGCCTGGATCTCCGGTGTGGTCGTGGCCGAGGAGGCGCGCCAGCTCCTCCTCCGCCTCCGAGAGCGCGGCCTGCGCCTGGGACTGCTCTCCAACGCCCCCTATCCACCCCAGGCGATGCGCCTGCAGCTGGCCCGCCTGGGCCTGCTCCAGCACTTCGAGGTGGCGCTCTTCAGCACCGACCTGGGCTGGCGCAAGCCCGCCCCGGAGGCGTTCCAGGGGCTCCTGGAACGCCTCGACCTGGCCCCCGGTGCCGTCTGGTTCGTGGGCGACGAGGTGGAGGCGGACCTGCTCGGGGCCCGGGCGGCCGGCATGCGGGCCTTCCTCGCGCCCGGACCCGGGGCAGGGGAGGGGGCGCACCGGCTCGCCAGCTGGGGGCGGCTCCTGGAGCTGCTGGACGACGCCTCCGGGGCCGGAGGGCGGCTCGCCGACCGTCCGTAAACTGGGCCAATGAGGGTCAGCGGCCTGTTCGGGGGCACCCGCCGGAGCGCACCCGCCGACGAGCTGGTCTCGCACCAGCTCCTGCTCCGGGCCGGCTTCATCCAGCAGCTGGCGACGGGCATCTTCAGCTACCTGCCGCTGGGCTGGCGGACGGAGCAGAGGGTGCGCCAGATCCTGCGCGAGGAGATGAACCGTCTGGGCGGCCAGGAGATGTCCATGCCGGTGGTGCACCCTGGCGAGCTGTGGAAGCGGACGGGGCGCTGGGACAGCATCGACGAGACGCTGCTCCGCTTCCAGGACCGGCGGGGCAGGGACATGGTCCTGGCCCTCTCCCACGAGGAGGTGGTGGCCGAGCTGGCCACCTCCAACGTCAGCTCCTACCGCGACCTGCCCCGCATCGTCTACCACATCCAGACCAAGTTCAGGGACGAGCCCAGGGCCCGCGGCGGACTGCTGCGGACCCGGGAGTTCACGATGAAGGACTCCTACTCCCTGGACCGGGACCGGGCCGGTCTGCGGCGCGCCTACGTGGCTCACTTCCAGGCCTACCTCCGGATCGCCGCCCGGGCCGGGGTCCCCGTGGTCGCCGTCCTCGGGGACTCGGGTGTGATGGGTGGTCACCTGGCCCACGAGTTCACCTATCTCACCGACGTCGGGGAGGACACGCTGGTCTTCTGCGAGAGCTGCGGCTACGCCGCCAACCAGGAGGTGGCTGAGGCGGCGCTGCCCGAGGCCGACACGGAGCCGCTGGCGGCGCCCGAGGAGGTGGAGACGCCCGAGGCCACGACCGTGGCCCAGGTGGCCTCGTCGCTGGAGCTGGAGGCCCACCGCATTGCCAAGACGGTCGCCTACATGGCGGAGCTCGAGCGGGGACGGCCCTGGCGGCTGGTCCTGGCCCTGGTCCTGGGCGATGCCGAGGTCAACCTGGCCCAGCTGCGCAACACGGTGTCGGCGGTGGACATCCGTCCCGCCACCAAGGAGGAGGTGGAGGCGGCTGGGGGCGTGCCCGGCTACATGTCCCCCCGCGGGCTGCCCGAGGGCGCCGCCCTGGTGGTGGCCGACGAGGCGGTGCGTCGCGCCCGCAACCTGGTGACCGGCGCCAACCGTGCCGGCTGGCACGTTCGCAACTTCAACCTTGAGCGGGACCTGCCCCAGGCCCTGGTGGCGCGGGTGGCGGCGGCGGGGGCGGGGGAGCCCTGCCGGCAGTGCGGCTCGCCGCTCTCGGTCCGGCGCGGCATCGAGTACGGCAACATCTTCCAGCTCGGCACCGACTACAGCCAGTCGCTGGGAGCCACCTTCACCGACGAGGACGGCCACGCCCATCCGATCGTCATGGGCTCGTACGGCATCGGCGTGGGCCGCCTGCTGGCCTGCATCGCCGAGGAGCACCACGACGAGCGCGGCCTCGACCTGCCCCTCGCGGTGGCTCCCTACCAGGTGAATCTGGTCTCGGTGGGGGCGGGAGACGTCGGAGAGGCTGCGGAGACCCTCTACCGCTCGCTCGAGGAGGCGGGCCTGGAGGTGCTCTTCGACGACCGGCCGGTGGCTCCCGGGGTGAAGTTCGCGGATGCCGACCTGAGGGGCATCCCGCTGCGCGTCACCGTGTCGCCGAGGACCCTGGCCCAGCGTCAGGTCGAGCTCAAGCGGCGCCGCGGCGAGCCCCGCACCGTGCCCCAGGCGGAGGCGGTGGCGGAGGTCGGGGAGGAGCTGCGGCGCATCGGCGCCGAGGAGGCGGGGTGGGCCGAGGGGCAGCTCGCCCAGGTGCCCGCGCTCGTCGAGCGCACCTACTTCGGGGAGGGCTGAGGGCCAGCGGCAGGTCGGCATGCGGACTCCGAGGACCATCCTCCACGTCGACCTGGACGCCTTCTTCGCCTCCTGCGAGCTGCTCCGCCGTCCCGAGCTGACCGGCCTGCCCCTGGCCGTGGGCGGCGGTCGCGAGTCGAGGCCCGGAGAGGCGCGCCGGCCCGGACGGGGGGTGGTCGCCGCCTCCTCCTACGAGGCCCGGCACTACGGCGTCCACTCCGCCATGCCCCTGGCCCGGGCTCTCGAGCTCTGCCCGGAGCTGGTGGTCCTGCCGGTCGACATCGGGGAGTACGCCCGGGTGTCGAGGCTGGTCTTCGAGATCTTCGCCCGCTACACGCCGGTGATCGAGCCGGGCTCGCTCGACGAGGCCTTCCTCGACCTCACCGCCGGCGCCGGGCTGCAGCCGCCGGGCGCCGCGGTGGCCCGCGAGCTGAGCTCCGCCATCTCCTCCGAGCTGGGCCTGCCCTGCTCGGTGGGCGTGGCCAGCAACAAGACGGTGGCCAAGATCGCCTCCGACCTGCGCAAGCCCCGCGGTCTGGTGGTGGTGCCAGCCGGCGGCGAGGCCGCCTTCCTCGCCCCCCTGCCCCTGGCGCGCCTGCCCGGCGCCGGCCCCAGGACCACCGAGCGTCTGCACCTCCTCGGGATCTCGACCCTGGGCCAGCTGGCCCAGGCCCCGCGCTCGCTGCTGGTCGGGTCCCTGGGCCCGGGGGCGGAGGCGCTCCAGCGCCGCGCCCGGGGCGAGGACAGCTCCCCGGTGACGGTGCCGGGCCGGCCGCGGTCGATCAGCCGCGAGGAGACCTACGACCGCGACATCAGCTCTCGGGAGGAGATCGTCGGCCGCCTCCGCCTGCTCTCGGCCGCGGTCGGCGCGCGCCTCCGGCGCTCGGGCCTGACCGCGGGCGGCGTGGCCCTCAAGGTGCGCTTCGACACCTTCGAGACCGTGACCCGGGCGCGACGCCTGGCCGAGCCCGCCTGCTCCGACCAGGAGCTGGCCGCGGCCGCCCTCCAGCTCCTCGACCGGGCCTGGGACGGGCAGCGCGCGGTGCGCCTCCTGGGCGTCGGCGCCGAAGGCCTGAGCGAGGTTCGCCAGCTAGGTCTCTTCGACCTTCCCGAGGTCCGCCGGGAGCGCCTCGACCAGGCTCTCGACAGCGTTCGGCGCCGCTTCGGGCTCGGCTCCATCGGGCGCGGCCCGGGCGCCCTCGAGGCCCCCACCGACTGGAACCGCGACCACCTCCCCGGTCCGCCCTCCCGCCCACCGGACCCAGCGGCGGAGCGGCGACGGCCGTGAGCGGGGGCACGGGCCCGGCGGCGTCCGATCCCTACCTGGATGGCACCTTCCAGTGGTGGCACCTCTCCCGGCCCTCGCCGGAGCTGGAGCGGGCCCTGGAGGAGGGGTGGCTGCCCCGGGCCGGGCGGGCCTGGACGTCGGCTGCGGGCTCGGGACCGAGGTCGCGTGGCTGACGGCGCTGGGCTTGCAGGCGATCGGGATCGACATCTCCGAGGTCGCCTGCGCGCGCGCCCAGCTGCTCCATCCCGAGGCCCTCTTCCTGTACGCCGACGTCCGCCGGCTGCCCTTCGCCGACGGCGTCTTCGACCTGGCCTTGGACCGCGGCTGCTTCCACTACCTGAAGCCCTCCGACCGAGCCCGCTACGCCAGCGAGGTCGGGCGCGTGCTGCGCCCGGGCGGGCGACTTCTCCTGCGCGCCAGCCTGCGCCGCGCCGGCCGGCGCAACGACCTGGACGAGCCGGAGCTGCGTCGGACCTTCGCAGCCTGGAGGGTCCGGGGCCTCGGTGCGGAGCTGATCCCGAGCGACACCCGGAGCATGGAGGTGCTGGTGGCGCGCCTCGAGCGCCCCTGAGCCGCCCGGCTCCGGGTCCGGTCCCCGGTGAACGTATGATCGGGTCGCCGTCGTGGCCAACACCGCCATCCGAGCCGCCGGGGGGACGGTTGATCCGGTGGTCGCAGAGCGAGGGCAGAGAGAGATGAGAGCAGGGGCTTCTGCGGGCGGGTGAGGGTCGAGTACCGGTACTGCCCGGCCTGCGGCGCAGCGCTGGGCGAGCGCCGGATCGAGGGGCGGAGCAGGCCGGCATGCCCTCGCTGCGACTTCGTCGCCTGGGGCGGCCCCCAGGTCGCGGTGGCCCTGCTCGCGACCGACGCCGGGGGCAGGTTGCTCCTGATCCGGCGCGGCTCGGGTGAGGGCCAGGAGGGCTGGGCGCTCCCCGGCGGCTACGTCGACGGTGCCGAGGACCCGGCCCTGGGGGCGGCGCGGGAGTGCCGCGAGGAGACCGGCTGGGAGGTGGAGGTCGGTGGGCTGGTGGGCGCCTACCACGTGCTGACGGGAGACGGCCCGCTCGTCGTCCTCGCCTATTCCGGGCGGCGCTCGGGGGGCGCGGCGGCGGTCACCGAGGAGGCACCCGAGCAGCTCTGGGTGGCGGCCAACGAGGTGCCCCAGCTCGCCTTCAGTTCCCACTCCCGGGCCGTGAGCGCCTGGCGCTCCCAGATCTCCCGGGTCGCCTGAGCGATGGGGCTCCTGCGCCGCGGCTGCGGGCTCAACTGCCTCGGCTGCTCGATGGTGGCCCTGGTGGCGCTGGTGGTGCTGGCCGTCGTCGTCCACCTGCTCTCCACCGCCCCCGACTACCCGCCCGTGGCGCCCGCCTCGCTGGCCGCGCTCCGGCTGCCCGTGCTCCAGGCCACGGCGGAGCTCTCCAACGGCTCCGAGATCGCCCTCGTCCACCTCACCGACGCCCAGGCCACGGCCCTGCTGCGGGACAGCCTGGGTGACTACGACGGCCTCTCCGACCCCCAGGTCAACGCCCTCCAGGGCCGCGTCGTCGTCAGCGGCCGGACGTCGATCCTGGGCCACAGCCTGGTGGTGAGCGGCCCCGTCACCTTCAAGGGGGTGGGCAGCAGCACCATCGACCTCGAGTTCTCCGGGCTGTCGATCGGGGAGATGCCCCTGCCCACGATCGTGCCCCAGCTGATCTCCCGGAACTTCCACCCCGCCCTCGACCTCGGCGTGGTCGGCGCCGGGATACCCGTGACCTTCGCCTGCGAGGCCTCCCGGCCCGACCGGCTCACCGTCGGCATCGCCGTGGGCCGGCCCGGCAAGGTGGCCGCGGCGGCCGCCTGCGGACCCAGCTCATGAGCGGCTCGGAGCCGCGGCTGACCCACCTCGACGCCGGCGGCCGGGCCCGGATGGTCGACGTCGGCGACCGGCCCGAGACCGACCGCCAAGCCGTGGCCGAGGCGGAGCTCAAGATCAACGAGGCGGGCTTCCGGGCCATCACCCAGGGCAGCGGGCCCAAGGGCGAGGTGCTCGAGGTGGCCCGCCTGGCGGGGATCATGGGCGCCAAGCGGACGCCCGAGCTGATCCCCCTCTGCCACCCCATCAACCTCACCCACGTCGACCTGGAGGTCTGGGCCGAAGCGCCCGACCGGATCCGCATCCGCGCCACGGCCCGCTGCCGCGGCTCGACCGGGGTCGAGATGGAGGCGCTCACGGCGGCCGCCGTCGCCGGCCTCACCGTGATCGACATGGTGAAGAGCCTCGACCCCTGGATCACGCTGGGGGGGGTCCAGCTGATCTCCAAGAGCGGGGGTCGGTCAGGAGCCGTCCAACGGCAGCCGGGGCGCGGGGGAGTCGGGGCTGAGCCCGGCGTCTAGGCCCTTCCCCGGGGCGGCCCCGAGGGAGCGCGGACGCCAGCTCCGCGAGCTCCGCTACCTGCAGAAGCTGGCCCTGGAGGCGGCCTCCACCGGGGACCGGGAGCGCCTCCTCTCGCTGGTCATCCGCGAGACCACGGGCGTGATGGAGGCGGACGTCTGCTCCCTCTACCTCCAGGACGAGGCCCGCGGCGGGCTGGTGCTGACCGCCACCAATGGCCTCAACCAGGGCGCCGTGGGGCGGGTCGTGATGGCCCCGGGGGAGGGGATCACCGGAACCGTCGCGGCCCGGAGGACGCCCCTCTGGGTCCTGGACGTGGCCACCGACCCGCGCTTCAAGTGGATCCCGGGACTGGACGAGCACCGCTTCACTTCCATGCTCTCGGTGCCGATCCTGGCCGGGCCCCGCATGGTGGGTGCGCTCAACATCCAGACGGTCCGGCGGCGGGAGTTCGGCGCCGACGAGGTCGCCTTCCTCTCCGCCATCGCCGGGGCCCTGGCCGGGGTCCTGGAGAGGAGCGAGCTCCAGCACCGCCTGGAGCTGCAGCTGGAGGAGATCCAGCGCTCGGAAACGGTCCACGAGCGGTTCACCGAGCTGGTCCTCTCCGGAGCCGGGCTGGCCCGGATCGTGGAGGCCATCTCCAACCTGGCCGGCGGGGAGGTCGGCCTCTTCGACCCGCTCGGCTTCCGGCTGGAGCAGGTGGGCGGCGGGGGCCCACCGGTGCGCCGCCTGAGCCTGCCCCCGGCGATCACCGCCGAGGGGGCGGCGGGGCTGGTCCCCCTGAGCCTGAGCCGTCCCCGCCTGGACCTGACCCTGGCCTCGGTCCGGGCCGGCTCCGAGCTGGTCGCGGTGCTGGCCATGGTGGGCGCCCCGGACCAGGCCACCCCTGGCCGCCGGCGGGCCCTGGAGCACGGCGCCACCGTGGTGGCGCTGGAGATGCTGAAGGAGCGCGCCGCCGCGGAGGTGGAGCAGCGCCTCCGCGGGGACCTGCTCGACGGGCTTCTGACCCCGACCCAGAACCGCGAGGACCTGGCCCGCCTGGCCCTGCGTGCCGAACGCCTCGGCTACCGCGTCCCCGAGCGCGCCTGGGTCCTGGTCCTGGAGCCCGACGACGAGCGATCCCTCAACGGCTACCAGGCGGCCCCGCTCCAGGACCGGCTCCGGCGCGACCTCAACGAGCTCACCCAGCTCCGCTTCCCGGGTGCCCTGGCCGTGACCCGCGCCTCCTCGGCGGTGATCCTGATCCCGGCCCACGGAGGGGAGGCGCAGCCCGGCGAGGTCGAGCCGGGCTCGGCCGAGCTGGACCAGTTCTGCCAGGCCGTGCTCCAGCTGGCTCGCGGCCTGGGGCGCCGGCTCAGCTTCTCCATCGGCCAGGGCAGCCTGGCCCGATCCGCGGCCGAGCTGGCCCGGGCCCACGCCGAGGCGCGCCAGTCGCTGCGGCTGGCCCGGAGGGCGGGAGCGGCCGGTCAGGTGACGTCCTACCGCAGCTTGGGGGCTCTCCGGCTGCTCCTGGAGGTGCCGGATCCTGAAGTGCTGAGGCGCTTCGTCGCCGAGACGCTGGGGCCGGTCATGGACTACGGGCGCGGTCACCGCACGCCCCTCCTGGAGACGCTGGAGGCGCTGGTGGCGGAGAGCTGGAACCAGCGGGCGGCGGCCCGCCGGCTCCACGTCCACATCAACACCCTGGCCTACCGGCTGCAGCGCATCGAGGACATCCTGGGGGCGCGCCTGGACCAGCCCGAGACGCGGGTGGTGGTCAGCGTTTCACTGCAGGCGCGGCAGCTGGTGCCGGGCCAGCGGCGCGGGGAGTGATAGCGTCGGTCTGAGACGGAGGCGGAAAGCAGGAGGCGACCGATGCTGAAGAGCGGCGATCCCGTTCCCCAATTCAGGCTCCGGGCCGGGACCGGCGAGACCGTCGACTCGGGGGAGCTGCGAGGGCGGCGCTGGGTGCTCTACTTCTACCCCAAGGACCACACCTCGGGCTGCACCATCGAGACCCGCGAGTTCGGTGTCGCGCTGCCCGAGTTCCGGCGCCTGGGCGTCCCCGTCTACGGCTGTTCCGAGGGCGGGGTCGAGTCCAAGGCCGACTTCGCGGCCGCCTGCGGCGCCCCCGACCTGCCCCTCCTCTCGGACCCGGATCACGGGGTGGCGGAGGCCTTCGGCGCCTGGCGCGAGCGCGTCAAGGCCGGCGACCGGTTCATGCAGACGGCCCGGGTCACGTTCCTCGTCGATGCCGCGGGCAGGGTCGAGCGGATCTGGGACAACGTCACCCCCGAAGGCCACGCCCGGGACGTCCTGGACGCCCTGGCTGGATCCGGCGCAAGCGGCTGAGAGCCGGCCCGCCCGGAGCTGCCCGGGGCGCGACGCGGCCCGGGACCGGCGCCGGGGGGCCTAGTCCTCCCCCTGGGCCCTGGTGAAGCCGCGCTCGTCGTCGTAGAGGGGGAGCCGCTCCAGGTGGACCCAGCGATGGGTCCCGGAGACGCGCTGCAGCAGGTCCAGCAGGTCGGCGTCGGTGAGGCCTGCGGCTGCGTCCCGCAGCATGAAGCGGCACGGCCAGTGGTCGATGCAGTCGGCGTTGGACCGGCCCTTGCTGGGGTAGACCATGGTGCCGCGGTTGCTGATGCCGTAGAGCGAGAGGCGCGTCCCCTCGACCAGCGCCTCCAGGCTCTTGCCCAGGGCCCGGGGATCGAGGTCCGACTCGATGAACAGGTCGACGCCGATGTCGCGCCGGGATCCGGGCCGGACGGTGACCGGCTCGGCGCTCACCTGGGGCAGCTGGAGCGGGCGCCGCTCCCGCACCGACCAGGCGCCGGAGCGGTCGTTGAGGTGGGAGATCACCGCCTTGGTGTAGTCGGTGGTGGAGGCGCCGTCGCGGTCGCCGGCGATGTCCCGGGTCCGGACCCCGGACTCGAGCGTCACCAGGACCGCGTTCTCGACCCGGTCCGCCGCCTCGGCCTCGCCCAGGTAGCGCAGCATCATGACCCCGGTCAGGATCAGCGCCGTGGGGTTGATCACGTTCTTGCCCGCGTACTTGGGGGCGGAGCCGTGGACGGCCTCGAAGATGGCCACCTCGTTGCCGATGTTGGCCGAGGGCGCGAAGCCCAGGCCGCCCACCAGCGCCGAGCTGAGGTCGCTGATGATGTCGCCGTTCATGTTGGTGGTGACGATCACGTCGAACTGCTCGGGCCGCTTCACCAGTTGGTGGGCGCAGTTGTCGATGATGATGTGGTTGGACTCGACGTCCGGGTATTCGGGCGCGATCTCCTCGAAGGTGCGCTTCAGCATCCCCTCGGTGAGCTTCATGATGTTGGACTTGGTGGCGCAGTGGACCACCGGCCGCCCCTCCGAGCGGGCGAACTCGAAGGCCATGCGCACGATCTTCTCGCAGCCCTTGCGTGAGATCAGCTTCAGGCACTCCGCCACCCCCGGGGTCTGCATGTACTCGATCCCGGCGTAGAGGTCCTCGACGTTCTCGCGCACCACCACGAGGTCGACCCCGCGCCCGCTGTAGGGGGTGGTGACCCCCGGGAGCTCCCGCACCGGGCGGATGTTGGCGTAGGTCTCGAAGAGCTTGCGCAGGGTGACGTTGGCGCTCTTCTCACCGAAGCCGACCGGGGTCTCCAGCGGTCCCTTGAGCACCACCCGGGTCCGGTTTACCGACTCGATGGTGTCCTCGGGGACCCCCGAGGGAAGACCCTGACGGAAGATGCTGGCCCCGGCCTGGCGCTCCTCCCAATCGATGGAGGCCCCGGTGGCCTCGATCACGGCCTGCGTGGCGCGCACCACCTCGGGACCGATCCCGTCCCCCGGGATCAGGGTCACCAGCTTCCGTCCCGCCGCTGCTTGAGCCAAGCCTTGTCCTCCTTCAGGCCGCGATCCCCCCGGCGGAGGATAGCGCCGCGGCTGCGGGGCCCCTCAGCCGGCGAGGAGGGGCAGCAGAGCGCTGAGGCTGGCCACCACCTCTCCCTGCCAGTCGAGGTCAGGGTCGTACTGCAGCATGGAGACGGCCTCGCCTCCCTCCGGCCGGAGCTGGAGGGCACGCATGCCGGCGGCCTCGGCCCCGCTCAGCTCGTGGCTGCCCCCGTCCCCGATGTAGACGCACTCTCGTGGATCCACGCCCAGCCGCTCCGACGCGGCCAGGTAGAGCTCTGCCGCCGGCTTGCGCCTGCCCTCGGTCCAGGAGAAGACGGGCGCCTGGATGGGGCGGGCCCAGGGCAGCCGCTCCCAGACGGCCGGAGTCTCGCCGGAGCAGTCGGTGATCATGCCGACCGGCACGGAGCGGGCGCGCAGCACCGCCAGCAGCGAGGGAACCTCGGCCCGGGGCTGGCGCAGGACCCCGTGGAACTGCCGGACGCGCAGCTCACTGGCCCGCTCCAGGCGGTCGGGGCCGGGATCGGCCTGCAGCATCCCGGCGAGCCGGCGCAGCATCTCCCGAGGGGGCCCGAGCTGTCCCGTTGCCCGAAGTGTGTAGGTGGTGTGCATGAGCTCTCGGAAGGAGCTCGCGTCCAGGTCCAGGACGGCCGCCAGCTCGTCCAGCTTGAGGTCCGCGGTGTCCCGGCTCC
The DNA here is from genome assembly GCA_030038765.1 of Candidatus Dormiibacterota bacterium. Classification (GTDB taxonomy): domain Bacteria; phylum Chloroflexota; class Dormibacteria; order Aeolococcales; family Bog-877; genus Bog-877. The sequence continues at coordinate 21,296 of JASHRA010000238.1, forward strand.
AGCCCTCGACCAGCGTCCCGAAGAGGTCGAAGACGACCGCCCGCAGGGTCACCCGGCCGGGGTCGGGCGCACGCTCCCGGCGTGGCCTGCGGGGGTGCTCGCCTGGGGCAGGCCGGCCACCATCTCGAGGGCGTGGGGCAGGGCTGCCCAGACCGCCTCCAGGCTCTCCTGGGCCGCCCGCAGGGCCCCCGGCAGGGCCAGGATCAGGGTCTTGCCCCTCACCGCCGCCACCTGGCGCGAGAGCATGGCATGGGGGGTCTTGGTCATCCCGTAGGCTCGCATGGCCTCGACCATCCCCGGCACCTGGTAGTCGGCCACCGCCAGGACCGCCTCCGGGGTCCGGTCCCGGGGGTGGAGCCCGGTCCCGCCGGTGCAGACCAGCAGCGCGGGGGACGAGCCCTCGATCGTCTCCCGGATCCAGGCGCCGATCTGGTCGGGCTCGTCCGGGAGCAGCCCCCGCGCCACCAGCACCCCGGGGAGCTGGCCCAGTCGCTCTCCCAGCCAGGCCCCGCTGGTGTCCTCGCGGCGGCCGGCTGAGCCCATGTCGCTGACCGTGAGCAGCGCCACCGGCCAGCTGCCGCCCACCGTCGGCGGCTCACAGCGCTCGTCCCCGCTCACTCCTGCGCCCCAACGCGCTCGGCGGCCAGCAGCTGGGCCAGCCGCTGATCCGGGATCGGGGTCCTGGCGAAGCCGCGGAAGCGGGACCGGAGGGCGGCGTACTGCTCCGCCAGCGCCTGGTCGTCGGGGCTGGGCCCGGGCGCCCAGTCCTCGACGTAGTGGACCGACGTGATGCCGGCCTGGAGGGCCTCCTTGAGGCAGCCGAAGCAGGGCCGCATGGTGGAGAAGAGGGTGGAGCCGAGCGTGGACTGCCCGAAGCGGGCCGCGGCCAGGACCGCGTTCTGCTCGGCGTGGACGCAGATGCAGAGGTCGTAGCCGCGGCCGGCCGGGTAGGCGTCGCTGGCGCGGTTGGCACAGCGGTGGCAACCGCCCTCGGTGCAGTTCGGCATGCCGATCGGGGTCCCGTTGTAGCCGGTGCTGATGACGCGGTCGTCCCGAACCACGACGGCCCCCACCCGGCGCCCGAGGCAGTCGGCCCGGGTGCGCGCCGCGAGGGCGAGCAGGACGAAGTACTCCTCCTTGGAAGGCCGCCCCTCGGGATAGGCGATCACCGGCAGAGGAGTCCCCGGTCTCGGCGCACCCCATGAGTTTGCCACCTGGGCGCCTTCCGGCCCGGCGGGACTCCCCTCTAGTGGGAGACCGCCTCCAGGACCTCCTGGTCGAGTCCGGGAAAGCCCTGGAGGTACTCCCTGCGCTCCCGGCGGAGCCGCTCGACGATCTCCCGGTGCTCCTGCTCTCGGCCCTGGCGCTGGTAGAGCCGGCGTGGCTGGAGGAGCTCCGCGTCGTCGATCCCGGGAACCCGGGTCGCCACCTCGTAGCCGAAGTCGGGATCCGTCTCCCAGCTGATGGTCCGCTCGGCGATGGCCTTCACCAGCGCCGAGGAATCGGCGATCCGGATCTTCTTGGCCGCCGGGTCGCCCTCCCCGCCGCCGACCCAACCGGTGTTGAGCAGGAAGACCTCGAAGCCGCCGCTGCGGTGGAGCTGGCGGAATCGGTTGCCCTGGTCGGCGTGCCTCAGGGGGAAGAAGGGGTTGGTGCCCGGCACCCGCAGCGACTTGCCCGCCTCGGCGGCGCCGCCAGCGGCCGTCCCCTGGGTCTCACCGAGCATGAAGTACGCCGCCGCCTGCTGCTGGTCGAGGCGCGCCACCGCCGGGATGACGCTGTCGTTGCGGTTGAGGATGAGCAGGGCGAAGACCGGGCCCACGTCGCGGGCGTCCCGGGACCAGCCCAGGGCCTCCATCGGGAACACGGCGCGCCCGTTCTGGGTGTAGCTCTGGTCGAAGAAGTCGACCGGGCCGCCCACCACCTTCTGGGAGACGTTCTCCAGGTAGGCCACCCGCGAGGTGACGGCGGCGTGGATGGTGGGCTCGTCCTCGGCGCTGAGGGCGTAGGTCTTGGCGAAGCAGCCGTTCTCGGACCCGTAGACCTTCCCCGCCGGCATGAGGGCGACGAAGTCGTCCTGGACCGGCTTGCTGTCGTTCTGACGGGTGAAGGTGGTGGTGGTCTTGCCCGTGCCGGAGAGGCCGACGATGAGCAGGGTGCGCTCGCCCGAGGAGGTGGGCACCACCTTGCAGCCGGCGTGGAGGGCCAGGCCGCCCCGCTGGTAGACCAGCTGGTTCCACATCCGCAGCAGTCCCTTCTTCGACTCTCCGAAGTAGTCCGAGTTCAGCACCCGGGTGATGCCGGCCTCCAGGTCGACCGCGATCAGCCGGTCGGAGGGGTAGCCGGGCGCCTTGAGCCCGGGGGTGTAGATGACGGTGAACTCGGGGACGACGTCGCCACCCGCGGGATCCTTGAAGAGGAGGTGGTCCTGCATCCCGGCGATGTTGGCGTTGGCCTGCTCGATCACCAGTCGGACCGGGGAGCGGAACTCGGCGTCGTTGTTGACGTAGCCGTCGACGACGATCACGTCCCGCTGGCTGAGGTACTCCTCCTGGAGCCGGGCCACCCGCCGTCCCTCGGCGACGGATATGGTCTGGCTGGAGGTGATCGAGGGGTCGTCGGTCACGATGTAGGTGGAGCCGATGCTGCGCGAGAGCACCTCGGTCTGCACGTTGTAGTTGTCGTAGGCGGTGAGGCGGGCGGTCGGCATCGCGGCCGTCAGTTCGCGGAGCCGCTCCTGGGAGGGATTGACTAGCGTGTGGTGGGCGGCTGGCGCGTACGGCTCCGCGACTTTGCTCATTCGAACCTCTCCTTCGCCGCCGCTGATTCGCGGCACATTAGCAAACCGGACACCGGCGACGATGGGGCCCGTCCGGGCCGCTCCGTCACCATGGGGGCGGGCCCCCGGCTCGGCCGCGGCCTGGGCCCCCCGACCCTGAATCTACTAGGAGGCAGGCCGATGAGCATCCCCAAAGTGGCGGGAGCCGATCCCCAGGCCACCGTGGCGGCGGTGATGACGCGGGCCGTGATCACGGTGGGCCCGGAGGCGACGGTGGCCGAGGCGGCCGAGCTGCTCGGGGTGCACCACATCACCGGCATGCCCGTGCTGGACGATCACCACCGGGTGGTCGGGGTGGTGAGCGAGATGGACATCGTGCTCAAGCGGGGGGAGACGGTGGAGCAGATCATGAGCTCCGAGCCCCGCATCATCGAGGAGGAGGTCCCCCTCAGCGAGGTGGCCCACATCCTCATGGAGCAGCGCATCCGGCGCCTCCCGGTCGTCCGCCACGGGAAGCTGGTGGGACTGATCTCGCGAACCGATCTGGTGACCTTCTTCGCCCGCCACCAGTGGGTCTGCGCCCACTGCGGCGCCACCCAGCGGGGGCTGGAGCCTCCCGACCGCTGCCTCGTCTGCGGTGCCACCGAGGGCTTCCGCCTGGAGGACGCTCCGGGCGGGATGTGAGCCGGGGCCAGCCTAGGCCTGGTCTTCGGGCGAGCCCAGGTTGCGCAGCCGGAGCTGGGCCAGGTCGTGCACGGCGTCGATCCAGCGCACGGTGCCGCTGTATGAGCGCATGACGACGGAGTGGGTCTCGACCCGATCGCCGGAGAAGCGGACCCCGTCCAGCATCTCGCCATCCGTGATCCCGGTGGCGGCGAAGAAGATGTTCTCCCCGCTGGAGAGCTCGTTGGCCTCGAAGATGTGATCGAGGTCGAAGCCCTCGCGCCGCACCAGCTCGGCCTCGGCCTCGTCGCGCGGCCAGAGCCGGCACTGCATGTCGCCGTGGATGCAGCGCACCGCGCAGGCCGTCAGCACCGCCTCGGTGGCGCCCCCGATGCCCATCAGCACGTCCAGGCCGGTCCGCTCCGGCAGCGCCACCATGATGCCCGCCGCCACGTCGCCGTCGGTGATCAGCTTGACGCGGGCCCCGGCGGCCCGGATCTCCCGCAGCAGCTGATCGTGGCGGGGGCGGTCGAGCACGACGACGGTGAGGTCCTCGACCCGACGCTGCTCCGCGGCGGCGATGCGCTTCAGGTTCTCCGCCACCGGGACGCGCAGATCGATGACCCCCCGGGCACGGGGTCCGACGATGAGCTTGTCCATGTAGGCGCAGTGGGTCTGGAGCAGGGTGTCCCGCTCGGCCAGGGCCACGGTGGCGATGCCGCCCGGCAGACCCCGGGCCACGAGCCGGGTGCCGTCGATGGGATCCACGGCGACGTCGACCCGGGGCTCGTTGCCGTTTCCCAGGCGCTCGCCGATGTAGAGCATGGGGGCCTTGTCCTTCTCCCCCTCGCCGATCTTGACCACCCCCGCCATGTCCACGTGGGAGAGGCTCCGGCGCATCGACTCGACGGCGGCCCGGTCGGCGGCAATCTTGTCGTCCCGGCCCATGAGGCGGGCGGCGGACATGGCCGCCCCCTCCGTCACCCGGACCAGCTCCAGGCCGAGGTTGCGGTCGATCGGGGTCCCCGGGTCGGCGGCGATGTCGGGCAGGTCGCTCCCGGACGCGAAGGTGGTCATGGCCGGCCCCAGCATAGGTGCTGGCTCGCCGGCGCAGCCCGACGACTTGCCCGGGCCGGGAGCGGCACAATCGAGCCGTGGCCCAGGCCCCCGCATCCCCCGGCGGCGACGACTCGACCACCCCCATCCGCTTCGGCTACGACGAAGCCGCCCGAGCCCTCCTGGTGGAGTGGCGCGATGGGACGGCGAGCGTGATCCCCTTCGAGCGCCTGCGGCGGGCCTGTCCTTGCGCCGCCTGCCGGGGTGAGCTGGGTCTTCCCGGGCGCTTCCAGCAGGACCCCCGCCTCCGGCCGGGGGAGGACGAGCTGGCCGATATCGAGCTGGTGGGCAGCTACGGCCTCAAGGCCATCTGGGCCGACGGCCACGACACCGGCATCTACCGCTACGAGCAGCTGCGCCAGCTGGGGGAGGCGCCGGCGGGTCAGGACTGACGGCTGAGCAGCCCCTTGACCAGGGCGGCCACCACGGTGGGCTTGAAGGGCTTGATCACGACCTCCCGGGCGCCCGCCTCAAGGGCCCGGGGCTTGCCCTCCGGGTCCCGCTGCTCGGTCATGAGCACGACCCCGGCCCTCGGCTCGAGGCCTGCCGCGAGGATCCGGCGACAGAGCTCCCGGCCGTCCTCCTCCAGGGTCACATCGCAGAGGAAGAGGTCCACGTCGCCCTGGCGCAGGAGCTCCTCCGCCTCCCTCGCAGTGCGCACCCAGGTGAGCTGGTGCCCCTCTCTCTGGAGTTTGAATTCCAGGATCCGGCCGATCATCGGCTCGTCTTCGGCGAGGACCAGGTGGGCCGGCCGGTCAGCGTCCACCGCCCGAGTGTAGGCCGCACCTCGCGGACGATTCAGTTCCCGTCACGGGTCGGCCGCGCGGCTGCGACGGGGGGAATCGGGGCTGCGACGGAGGATACCGGCGTCGGTGACGCCGCCAAGAATCGGGAGTTGTGGACGGGGTCAGGCTCTGGGGACGAACGACGGCGGCTGCTGTCATCGCCGGGCTGGGAGCCATGGCGCTGATCGGCGGCATCTCCTCCCCTCCGGTCCAGGCAGGGTCGAGCCCGGCGGCGACGCCCTCCAGCCTTGCCGCCATGGTGGCCCAGGCGAAGGCCAAGGTCGCGGAGCTCGGCACTGAGGTGCAGACGGCGCGCGAGCAGATCAGCCACGATCAGGCCAGCAGCGCCCAGGAGCGCGCCGAGCTGGCCTCGCTGGTCGCCGACGAGTACCAGCAGGGGACCTCGTCCGGACTCCTGGCGCTGCTGGCTAGCCCCGACTTCAACAGTGCCCTGGACACCGAGATCTCCATGGACCAGCTGGGCCAGTCGGAGCGGCAGCTCATCACCGAGCTGGCAGCGAACATCAGCGACGAGCGGTCGACCGAGGCCGAGCTGGTCAAAGAGCAGCAGCAGGAGGAGGCGACCGAGGCCCGGCTGCAGGCCGAGGAGGTGGTCGCCGAGTACGAGGCAGAGCAGGCGGCGGCGGCCCAGGCGGCGGCGGCCGCCGCCGCCAAGGCAAGGGCCCAGGCGACGCCCGCAGCACCGATACCCTCGCCGCCGCCTGGGCCAGCGCCGTCGCCGCCGGCACCTCCGGCCCCGACCGGGACCGGCGGTCCCTTCGCCCTCGACACCAACCTCACCCTGCCCAGCGGCATCACCCTGGGCCAGATCCAGGCCTTCCTCTCTGGTACTCCGCTGGAGGCCGACTCCAGCTACTTCATCCAGGCCGAGCAGAACTCGCACGTGAGCGCGATCTACCTCGTGTCGGACGCCGTGCTGGAGACCGGCTGGGGACAGACCTCCTGCATCTACCCCTCCAAGCACAACCTCTTCGGCCTTGAGGCCTACGATTCGAACCCCTGCGGGGACGCCATGAGCTTCCCCAGTGACCAGGCCTGCATCGCGTACGACGGCAACTTCATCTACAACGACTACCTGGTTCCGAGTGGCCCCTACTACCACGGGCCCACGGTCCAGGGGATCGGGGTCGACTACGCCAGCGACTCCAGCTGGGCCGCCAAGATCGTCCAGATCGGGGACGATCTCCAGGCGGTCTAGGAGTCGCCCCCGGCCTCCCTGGCGGCTGAGGCCGGACTGGGGGCGAAGCGCACTGCCGCGTGAGGAACGGCGCGCCCTGGGACCGAGTCGTTGGACGTGGGCATGGCGCCCACCGGATAGCCGGTCGTGCTCGTTGCCCATCTGCCAGGCAGGGGGACCGCCGAGGCTTCGCGCCCTGTGTTGAAGCTGCGCACCGACCCACGGTCCTGGTGGGTGGGTAGCCTGGCGCGATGACCGCGACCCTTGCCGGCCCGGGGCCGGAGTTCCCCCTGCGGGACTGCTTCTGCCTCGCCGATGGCGCCAGCGCCGCCCTCGTGCACGACGCCACCTGCATCTTCTGGTGCGCCCCCGGCTTCGACGGCCCGCTCCGCCTCGCCCGGATCCTGGACCCGCTCCGGGGAGGCTCGGTGGGGCTCCGCCCGGCCGGGGTGCACGACGATCCGCGGGGAGACTGGGTGAGCCTCTCCGGTCTGGCCCGCTGGACCTGGTCCGAGGGCACGACGGTCACCTGCGGGCTGGTCTCGGGCAGTGCCGGGGACGCCATCTGCTGGCTGGCCGAGGGGAGGCTGGGGACGGAGCTTGAGCTGCGGCTCCAGGACCCCGCCGCCGCCGGTCGCTGGGAGGTGGAGGGCAGGCTCGCCAGGATCCCCGCCGCCGGGCCCCAGGACGGACCGCTGGGGCCTCTGGAGCTGGCCAGCAGCGAGCCTCTGCGGCCGGGTCCGAGCGGCTCCCGGCTCACCCTACCCCGGGCGGGTGCTGCGCTCTGGCTCTGGCTCCCGGACAGGGGAAAGCCGTCGCCGCCGCTCCTCCCGGGCGGAGGTCCGGCCGCGGTGGGCGCCGTCCGCCAGCTCCTGGAGGAAGCGCGGGCCGGCGCCGAGGGTTGGATCGGCGCGCTTCTCCTCGGGCCGCTCGGAGCCCGCTTGGCCGGCACCCCTGGGTGGGCTCGCCGCGCGCTCCTGCGGTCCCTCGTCACCCTTCGCCAGCTACAGTCGAGACGGTCCGGCCTGCTGGTCGCGTCGCCCCTCACTTCGATCCCCCAGTGGCCGGGCAGCTCCCGCGCCTGGGACTACCGCTATGCCTGGCTGCGCGACTGCGCGGACGCTGGGACGGCCCTGGCTCATGCGGGGGCCCTGGAGGAGGCGGAGGCGGTGGGGCGCGGGTTGGCCCGCGTGCTGGAGGCCTCGGAGGGATCGGTGCCCCCGCCGGTGGGCC
>JASHRA010000239.1 GCA_030038765.1 Candidatus Dormiibacterota bacterium
GCGTCTCCAGCCACTCCCCGACCTCGGCCTCGTAGCCGTCGTCGAGCTGGAAGATGCCCAGGGGGAGCCCGAGCCGGGACGCTCCGGCCGCCGCCTCCAGCAGGTCGGCGGCGGTGACCCTCTCCTGGTGCTGGTACCAGCTGCACCAGACAGGGGGGATGCTGGCCGTTGCCGGCAGCCCGAGCCGAGCCGCCAGGTCGTCGGCCCAGCGGGCCAGCGCGCTGGCCACCGAGCCGGTGTCGAAGCGCTGCTCCAGCACCGGCCCGTCGGCCGATACCAGCAGCCTCTCCCCCTCGAGCTGGGCCCGGATCGATGCGACCTGGAGGCGGGGGTCGGGCGCGGACCAGACCCAGACCGGACCTCCGTCCCGGTGCCGGGCGGCCAGCAGCCCCTCGCCCTGGAAGCCGGTCGGGGGAGCGGGCCGGTCCGGGCGGTAACCCATGACCCGGCGCACCGGGTCGGGTGGCCGCGGCGAGGTGGCCGCGGCCGGATAGGTGCCGCTCGGGCTCCACGACTGCCAGCCGTGCTCGTAGACGACCAGCTCCGGGCCACCCTCCAGCTCGGCGACGCGCGGGCTGGTCGAGACCGTCGAGGACGCGGGCGCGCCTGGGCCCGTGCTGCTCAGCGTCACACCAGCTTCCGAGCCACGGATGGCCGCACCGGGATCCAGCATCTCACCTCCTGCCCTGCCCGAGATGAGATGGAGGAGATGTTGAACGCGGGCAGGGAGCGTGGCCTCCGGGACTCGACGGAGCGTCTGACCGAGCCGCTCCGGGGAGGCTGAGCCCGTGGCCCGCGGGACCGAGGGCGCGGTCCCGGCGGCCGCTAGCGGGGCGCGGGATCTGGCCGGGCGCCGTAACGCTTTCCGGACGCGGCGGGTGCATCCTGCGGGGGCATGCAAGAAGAGGCCTCCGCCCCCGGCGGCCCCGGTGGCGTGAGCCGGGCTCGCGCCAGGGCGCTCCAGAGGGCTCGCTGCCGCCCGTGCCTGGGGCCGTGAGCCAGCAACTTCTGCCCCGGGGCCTGAAGCTGTCACGCCCGTTGCTGGCGGTGCTCCTGGGGAGCTCGGAGCTGGGTGTCGCCGGCTACGTCTCCTACCTCATCTGGAGCGGATACGGGGCGGGCTTGGTCCTCTGGGAATGGCTCTGGATTGGCGCCGCGCCAGTTGGCGCCATGACCGCCGCTCTTCGCCCGCGGCACCCGGTGGGGTGGCTGCTGCTGGCACTGGGCGGCGCCGGGATCCTGAGCCAGTGGGGGTTCGTCTACGACCCCGGGAGCCACCCCACCGTACCCCAGGCGCTGCTGATGGACAGCGGCATCGTCCTGCTCTGCCTCGGCCTGGCCCTGGCGATGGCGTTGATCGCCGTCTTCCCCAGCGGCGACCTGGGCCTGCTCCGCCGCCATCGCTGGCTGACCGTTGTCGTCTCCGCTGCGTTCGTGGTCAGCGTCTTCGGCCAGGTCGCCGGTCCCTACGTCCCCTCCGACGCCACCAACCTCGTCAACCCGCTCCGCTTCTCCCACATCGGCCCTCTCTCCGCGGCCATCATGCCGGCAGTCGGTGACATCGGCACCGCCGGTTTTGCCGTCGTCTTGGCGCTGGTGGTGGTGAATCTGGGTATCCGCCTCCGCCGGTCCCGTGGGGTCGAGCGGCAGCAGCTCAAGTGGTTCGCCGCCTCCAGCCTCACCCTGCTCGCGGCCTTGGTCGCGGCCGTGACGGTGGACGTCGTTTGGTCAACGGCGGCCCTCGCTATCGCGGCCAACGCCCTCTTCGTCAGCATCGGCTTGGCCATCGTGCGCTACCACCTGTACGACGTCGACCGTGTATTCTCGCGCGCCGTCTCCTACCTGCTGGTGCTGGGCCTGTTGGGAGGCGTGTACGTGGGCTCGGTGCTGCTGCTGAGCGACGTGCTGCCACTCCGGGGCAGCATCACCGTGGCCCTCGCCGTGCTGGTGGCCGTCGCTCTGCTGGCCCCGGTGCACCGACGCATGCGTGACCTGGTCGACCGCCGTTTCGACCGCTCCCGTTACGACGCCCAGCAGGTGGTGCGCCTCTTTGCCGCGCGCGTCGGTGAGGAGGTGAGCCAGGAGACGATCAGCCAGGACCTGCTGTCGGCGGTGCAGCGCACTGTGCAGCCAGCCAGCGTCGGGCTCTGGATGCACCGGTCGTGACGCCTACGAGGGGGAGAGCGGTCGCGCTTCAGCCGCTCCCCCTGCTGGCGCTGTTGCTGGGCAGCCTGGAGCTGGGGATCGCCGGCTACACGAGCTTCCTCATCCTGGGTCACTACGGCGTGGCCGACGCCTCCTGGGAGTGGTTCTGGGTCGGGGCCGCGCCCGTGGGCGCGATGACCGCGGCCCTCCGGCCCCGCCACCCCGTGGGCTGGCTCCTGCTCGGCATCGGGGCCAGCGGGCTCCTGAGCCAGCTCGGCTACCTCTACGACCCGGGTCGGCACCCGACCGTCCCGGAGGCGCTGCTGGCCGACTCCGGAACCGTGCTCCTCATGTTCGCGATGGGCTTTTCCGCCGTCCTAATCGCGGTCTTCCCCAGCGGCAGCTTCGAGATCATGAGACGTCACCGCTGGCTAACCTTGGTGGGAGTCGTCTCGTCCCTGGTCGCCCTCTTCACCGCCATCACCGAACGCAGCCTGGCCAGCGATGCCAACGAGGTGAACCCTCTGGCCCTGGGACGCGTCGGCCCGATCTCGCTCGCCAGCCTGGCCAACGGGGCGCTGGTCGTGTTCCTCCTCATCATGCTGGTGGCGGTGGCGGGCCTGGCCGTGCGCACGGTCCGGGCCCGGGGAGGGCAGCGCCAGCAGCTCAAGTGGTTCGCCTTCGCCAGCCTGACGCTGCTGCCGGCGGTGCTGGTGGCCGGCCTGCTCCCGTCCACCTGGCAGCTGATGCCGGCGGTGCTCTCGATCAACGCCGTCTTCGTGAGCATCGGGCTGGCCATCATGCGCTACCACCTCTACGACGTCGACCGTGTCATCTCGCGGGCCGTCGCCTACCTGCTGGTACTGGGGCTCCTGGGCGGCGTCTACGCCGGATCGGTGCTCCTGCTGAGCGACGTCCTGCCGCTCCGCGGGAGCATCAGCGTCGCCATCTCGGTCCTGGTGGCGGTGGCGCTGCTGACCCCGATCCGGCGCCGGGTGCGCGACCTCGTCGACCGCCGCTTCGACCGCACCCGCTACGACAGCCAGGAGGTGCTGCGGGATTTCGCCGCGCGGGTCAGCGAGGAGGTGAGCGCGGACAATATCGGCCGTGACCTCCTGACGGCGGTGGAACGGACGGTGCACCCTGCCCAGGCCGGGCTCTGGATACTCCGATCGTGACCGCCAGCCCCGGCTGGCTCGCTCCTGGCCGCGCCGCGCCGGTGGATGATCCGGGTCCGGCCGGCGAGGTCCGGAGGCGGCACGGCGCGGCCATCGTCGTGCTCGCCATCGCGGCGCTGGCCATGGCCACGCAGCTGGTGGCGTCCCGGACCGGGGCGACGTGGCCATGGTCAATCCGCTGGCCCTGCCCCGCCTCGGCCCGGTGACCTCGGTGGGCGTCGCTGAGGTGGGCGGGCTGCTGGGCACGCTCGCCACCGGCGTGGTCCTGCTGGCCGCCCTCTACGCCGCCTCGGCGCTGCTCTTCAGCGACGTGCTGCCGCTGTGGGGCAGCCTCAGCGTGGCCCTCTCCGTCCTCATCGCGGTGGCCCTGTTGACGCCGCTCCACCGCCGCGTGCGCGACCTCGTGGACCGTCGCTTAGACCGCTCCCGCTACGACGCGCAGGCGGTGGTGCACCAGTTCGCGGCCCGGATCAGCGACGAGGTCGGCTCCGACACCATCCGCCGGGACATGCTGGCCGCGGCCCAGCGCACCGTGCAGCCGGCCCACGTCGGGCTCTGGCTGGCCCCGCCGACGCGTTAGCGCCGCCGGCGGCGGCTCGGCAGCGACCGGCCGGCGAGCGGGACGGCTCGCTTCGGCCGGAGGGGGGCCGGGCTGTGCCTCAGCTCGGGCGGCGTCTCGAGCTGAGGGGGCTGCCCAGCCTCTGGGCCATGCTGCGGACCATGGCGTTGTGCCAGGTGTTGCCGACCCGCTTCCACTGGCGGTGGTTGTCCACGCACACGCTGCGGGCCTGGACCGGCGCCTCGGGGGCTCCCAGCCGCGTCGCCACGGCGCCCAGCGTGGCCGCCCAGAAGCGGTCCTCCTTGGCGTGCCCCCCGAGCATCATGCCCAGCTCGTATAGGGGGTCGTTGGCCCGCATCAGCACCTGGGCCTGGAGCGTGGTCGTGCCCCGCTCGGCCTCGGCGGAGAAGGAGATCCAGCCCGCGAACATGTGCCCCTGGGGCGTCATCAGGGTGAAGGACTCGTCGTCGGCGTAGAGGACGAAGACGCCGGTGGAGAGCCTCACCCCGCCGCCCATGGCGAGGTCGAGCAGGGCGACGTCGCCGGGCTGGATCCCGGTGAGGGCGCCGGAGAAGCGGTTGCCCGCCGGCCAGAACTCCGGGAAGTGGGCCTTCCAGGTGGCGATCGCCTGCGTCGGCGAGATCGAGCTGCCGACGTCGACGCGGTAGGTCTTCTGCCACATCTTGCCGAAGCCCTGCACCGGTCCCATCAGGCGCCGTCCCGCGACGTTGCTGGCGCGGGCCCCGTCGCGGGGCTGCACCTCCAGGCGGTCCACCTTGGCCGCCCAGGCGCCGGCGTCGCGCGGGAGCGTCTCCCGGGCTCCGGGATCCGGGGTCGGGACGCCGCCCACCGGGGCGGTCACGGCCGGCCCGCCCCGGCCAGGGCGGCGGGCTCGTCGTCGAAGATGGCGATCACCTCGTCGAGGCGGGTCAGCTCGAAGATCTGGCGGTAGTGCTGGCTGAGGCCGTAGGCGGCCAGCTGCTGGTGCTGCCGCTTGGCCCGCACCAGCAGCGTGACCAGCATCCCGATGCCGCCGCTGTTCATGTACTCGAGCCCGCTGAAGTTGAGGATCAGGCGCTGCGCCCGGGGCCCCCCGGCCGCCTCGTAGGCGGCCATCAGCGCCGGCTCGCAGCTGGACGTCACCTCCCCGCTGATGTCCACCACCGAGGTGCGCTCGTCCAGCCGCCGCGCCTCCATGGTCACGATCGCGTCTGCCATGGCTACTCCTCCGCGGCCGCCGGGCGGCGGCCATCCGCCTGCGCCCCCTCACCCTCTCCGGGCCCAGAGCGCAGCTCGATGAAGTCCGAGAGCCGCGTGATCTCGAAGATCTGGCGGTAGTGGGCCGAGAGGCCGAGCGCCACCACGTGGCGGCCGGCGGCGCGGGCCCGGGCCAGGACGCTGACGATGAGGGCGATGCCGCTGGAGTTGATGTACTCGACGTCGGCGAAGTCGAGGATGACCTCGCCCTCGGGCTGCTCGCGGGTGGCCCGGTCGTAGGCGCGACCCAGCTCCGAGCTGCGGCCGTCGACGTCGCCCCTCAGTCCCAGCACCACCGCCCCCGCGGCGGAGCGGATCTCGACCGAGAAGTTCTCTTCCATCGGCTCTCCTCAGGCGCCGGCGCCGGTGCGCATGGTCAGCCAGACCGTGTGCCGGGCGCCGTCGGTGGTGACGTCCATCTGGTCCACCATGTGCCGGATCAGGAACAGGCCCCAGCCCCGGGGCGGCTGCTCGCCGATCAGCTTCAGCTCCAGGTCCGGCTCCGGGCCCTTGACCTCGGCCGGCGCCCCGCCCTGGTCGCTGATCGAGACCACGACCTCGCCCGGGGAGTGGAAGACCTGGATCTGCACCGGCACCCGGGCCACGCCCCGGTTGCCGTGCTCGATGGCGTTCATGGTGGCCTCGGCCACGGCCGTCTGGAGCCGCTCCTGCTGCTCCCCGCTGAGCAGCTCCGGGGGCAGGGCGCGGGAGACGCGGCGCAGGGCCAGGCGCTCCACCCCCTCGCGGCTGGCGACGGTGAAGGAGGCCAGCAGGCGCCGGGGCTCGGGCTGGACCGCGGTCACCTCGGCGACCCCCGGTGGAGGGCGCCGGGAGAGCGCTGCACCGAGACCAGGGTGATGTCGTCCTCCTGCTCGTGGTTGGGCCCTGTGAAGCGGTCCAGCTCGTTGAGGCAGAGGTCGAGCAGCTCCTCGCCGGCCACGCCGCGACCGACCAGCTCGGCGACGCGGGGGAAGCCGAACATCTCCCGCTGCGGGTTGTGGGCCTCGGCCAGGCCGTCGCTGTGGAGCAGGATGCAGTCCCCGGGCTGGAGCTGGAGCTGACGCTCCTCGTACTGCATGCCCGGCATCAGCCCCAGCGGCATGCCGGTCGCGCGCAGCTCCACCACCCGCTCCTCGGTGCGGGCGTAGGGGAGGTCGTGCCCGGCGTTGGCGTACTCCACCTGGCCCGACTCCGGCTCCAGCACCAGGCAGAAGCAGGTGACGAACATGTGGGCGGGGATGTCGACGCAGAGGAGGTCGTTGACCTGGGCCAGGACCGCCCCCGGGGAGCGCAGGCGGGGGCCGGCGGAGCGCAGCAGGGCGTGGGTGCTGGCCATCACCAGGGCCGCCGGGACCCCCTTGTCGGTGACGTCCCCGACCACCAGCATGACCCGGCCGTCGGGGAGGGGGATGAAGTCGTAGAAGTCGCCGCCCACGGAGCGTGCCGGGCGGTAGAAGGCGGCCACGTAGACGCCCGGGAGGTCGGGCAGCTCGCGGGGGAGGAACTGCTGCTGGATCAGCTGGGCCACCTTGAGCTCGTTGTCGATCCGCTCCCGCTGGCGCGCCTCGGCGGCCTGGGCCTGGACCAGCTGGCTGACCTTGAGCGCGGGGGCGGCGTAGCTGGCCAGCTGCTCCAGCAGGGCGCGGTCGTCGCTGGAGTAGCCCACCTCGGAGAGGCGGGGGCCGAGGGTGAGCACCCCCAGCAGCTCTCCCGACGAGACCAGCGGCACCAGCATCGCCACCCCGGCCTCCCGCATCTTGGCCAGGGCCGGCGAGTCCAGCTCGGCCCGGGTGATGGCCACCGGGCCCCCGGCGTCCAGGAGGTAGGCGAGCAGGGGGTCTCCGGGGGAGATCTCGAACTCCTGCATGCTCGCGGGGGCCAGCTCGCCCGCCGCCGGCGCCGGCTCCTCCGCCCGGCGGCGGCGGTGTAGTGCCCGCCCCAGCCAGCCTCGGCCGGCGTGGTTGCCGCCCCCGGCGGTGGCCTGGACCGCGGTCGCCAGGGCGGGGCCGACGGGGCTGGGGGACGGATCCGACATGGGCTCTCCGAGCTGGTTGGTGGCTTGACTGGGGCATCATGACCCGTCAGCGTTCCGGCAACGTTACGGTGTAGGCCATGGCGGTGCCAGAGCGAACGATCCGGTACGGTGGGAGATGGCGGACGAACTGATCCCCGGGCCCGGCGCCCGTCTCGAGCTGCTCGGTGTCCCCCGGGTGCTCCACGACGGCCGGCCGGTGCACTTCGACACCCGCAAGGCGTTGGCCCTGCTGTCCCTGCTCGCGGTCTCGGCGCGGAGCGAGGGGCGGGAGCGGCTGGCGGCCCTACTCTGGCCCGACTCCGACCCCGGCCGCGCCCGGGCCGCGCTCCGCCGCACCCTCTCGGTCACCGCCGCCGCGCTGCCCGGCTGCCTGGAGGTCACCCGGGCTGCGGTCGGGCTGCGGCCGGGGGGGGTGAGCAGCGACGTCGAGGAGTTCCGCCGGCTGCTCGCTTCGGGCACACCCGAGGACTGGGAGCGGGCCGCCGCGCTCTACCGGGACGACTTCCTGCAGGGCTTCCAGCTGCGCGACAGCTCCGACTTCGAGGAGTGGCAGCTGGCCACCTCCGAGCAGCTCCGCCTCGACCTGGGGCGCCTGCTGGAGCGGCTGGTGGAGGCGCGCCTGGCGGCCTCGGCCTTCGACGCCGCCCTGGAGCCGGCCCAGCGCTGGGTCGCCCTCGACCCCCTCCACGAGCCCGCCCACCAGGCCCTGCTGCGCATCTACGGTGCCACCGGCAGGTGGTCGGCGGCGCTGCGCCAATACCGCAGCTGCGTGCGCTGGCTCGACCAGGAGCTGGGCGTGCCTCCGCTCTCCGAGACCACCGCCCTCTACGAGGCGGCGCTGGCGCAGCGCGCCGAGGCCCCAAGGCCGCCAGCCGGGGCGGCGGAGGCGGCGCCGCCGCCCCCGGCCATCCCCATGGTGGGACGCGAGTCCGAGCTGGAGCTCCTCCTCGGCAGCTGGCGCAGCGCCCGGGCCTCGGGCCGGGTCGTGGCCCTGGTGGGAGAGCCGGGGGTGGGCAAGTCCACCCTGCTGAACCATCTCTGTGCCGAGGTCGAGGAGCAGGGGGGAGGGGTGGTCCAGGTCCGCGGGCACGACGGCGAGGCCGCCATCACCTACGCCCTCGCTGTCGACGTCCTGCGCGCCTGCGTCGCTCGCCGTCACGACCTGGCCCGCCGGCTGCCGCCGGGGGTGGCCGGGGAGGTCTCCCGACTCCTGCCCGAGCTCGACCCCCAGGGCCGGGGCCAGGACGGCGACCTCCACAGCGTCGCCGCCCTGGCCCGGCTCTACCGCGCCGTGGTCGAGACCGTGGCCTTGGCCGTGAGCGCCCCCCGGGGCGTGCCCGGGGTCCTGGTGCTCGACGACCTCCACTTCGCCGACCCCCGTTCCCTCGACCTGGTCGCCTACCTCCTCCGCCGCCTCGGCGAGCTGCCCCTGCTGGTCTGCATGGCCTGGACGCCCGGGGCCGAGCCGGCTGGCCTGGGCGAGATCCGTGGCGCCCTGGCCGAGCTGACCCAGGCGGGCCGCCTGGAGCGGCTGGTGCTGGCGCCCCTGGGGCGGGAGGCGGTGGGCCAGGTGGCCCAGGCGATCCGCCTCGGGCGGGCCGACGCCGACCGCCTCCTGGCCGCCACCGGGGGGCTGCCCCTGCTGGTCCGGGAGTACGCCCAGGTCCTCGCCGGGGGCGCCCCCTCGGCCCTGGAGGGGGTTCCGCCGACGGTGCGCCAGCTGGTCCACGCGCGGCTCGACGCCGCCGGCGAGGCGGCGCTCCAGGTCCTCACCGCGGCCGCCATCCTGGGCGGCAACTTCGACCCCGAGCTGGCCCGGGCGGTGAGCGGACGTGGGGACGGGGAGGTCGCCGACGGCCTCGATGCGGCGGTGCGCCAGGGACTTCTGGTGGAGCGGGGGGCCAGCACCGGCGGGGCTCCCGCCTATGACTTCGCCTACGAGGCGCTGCGCCAGCTCGCCTACGAGCGGAACAGCTGGGCGCGGCGCCGGCTGCTGCACAAGCGGGCCGCGGACGCCCTGCTCCGGCGCCGGGAGCGCGAGCCCGCCCAGGTGCCCCCGGCCCGACTCGCCGACCACCTGGAGCGGGCCGGGCTGCCGGAGGAGGCCGCCGGGTGGTGGTGGCAGGCGGCCCTCCGGGCCACCAGCCTCTATGCCCACGAGCAGGCCCACGCCGCCCTGGGGCGGGCCCTGGCCTGCGGCTACCCCCGGCTGCAGGTGCTGCTGTCCGAGGGGGACACGCTCACCTTCCTGGGCCGCTACCAGGAGGCGCTGGCGGCGCTGCGGGGAGCCTCGGCGGTGAACCAGGACCCGGTCCTGGGCAGCCAGATCGAGCGCCGCCTGGCGGAGATCCACCACCGCCTGGGCGAGTGGAGCCTGGCCCAGGCCCACCTGGAGGCGGCCCGCAGCCAGCTGCCTGACTCGGACGCTGGCAAGCGCGCCCGCCTGGAGGCCGACCTGGCCCTGCTCTCCTACCGGCAGGGCCGGCTCGCCCAGGCCACCGGCCGTGCCCGCCGCGCCCTGGCGCTGGCCGAGGGGGCCGAGGACGCCCTGGCCGCGGCCCAGGCGCTCAACGTCCTGGGCATGACCGCAGCCCACCAGGGACGCGCCGAGGAGGGGGTGGAGCTCCTGGGGCGGAGCCTGGAGCAGGCGCGGCGGGCGGGGGACATCTCGGCCCAGGTGGCCGCGCTCAACAACCTCAGCCGCAGCCTGCTCCAGTCCCAGCAGCTGGCCGGGGCCGAGGCGGCGGCGGACGAGGCGCTCCAGCTGGGGGCGGAGCTCGCCGACCGTCACCGCCTCGCCGCCCTCCACACCAACCTCGCCGATGTCCTCCACGCCCGGGGTGACCAGGAGGCGGCCGACAGCCACCTCGTGGCCTCGGCGGAGGGCTTCGCGCAGGTCGATCCGGAGGCGGGCCTGCGACCCGAGGTCTGGACGCTCGTGGAGTGGTGACGGAGCCGGTGCTCCGGGGAGAGCCGCCCGACGCAAGGCGGGTGCCGCCTCCGAACTGGGATCCGTTCTTCGCGGATGACTGGCGGCAAGGATCACCTCCACTGCTGGGCAGGATGAGCACTCCGCCGCGCCCCCACCTACACTCGCGGCCATGTGGAAGCGAGCACTTTGACTCTCCACGGATCACGGTCGCGACTGAGGCCATGGGTGCTTGCTACGTTGCTGGCGTTGACGGGAACGTCCTTGTTCGGGCTCTCAGGAGCGAGCTCTGCGGCGGCCTCGACGAGCCCGAGTCCCTACCCACAGAGTCTGTCTCCCGCGCTGACGCTGCCGGCGTTCGCCGCGGTCCCGACGCCAAATGCCTCCGCACCGATCAGCGCCTGGCAGGCGTGGGCCACGGCAGAGACCCGATGCATCGAGTCCCTTCCGATTGCTCAGCTCGTTGGCCCCGGCTACTCTCTGGTCAGTCTCAGGTTCGTCACTGTTGCGGGTGGCCCCGGCGTCGGCACTCCATCGGGCATCACGCTCACTGGAGTGGTCATAACGGCGTCGCGGACCGACGCTGCCGCCTCCGCTGAGCCCACGTCGGCGCGAAAAACTGCGGTGCCTTAGCTCTCTCGCATCTCTTCATTGCGACTAGGACACTGCGCATCGTCGGACTCTGAGCTCTCGTGGGGCCACATCAAGCGCCGGGTCAACAGCCCGCGACGCTTGCACGGAGAGGCTCCCCACACTTGGTCTCGTGGGCAGAGGAGCCTCGCGCGTGGCGAGCACACTGAGGCACCCACCGCGGCGACGCGGCAGCGCCTCACCAAGGCTGAGCGTCCCGCCTCAGAGATCCGATCATGGATCGGCGGGGTCACGGCCGGTCGTGCACTTCCCGATGATCCCTCCCGCCTCCAGTTCGTCCAGCTGTGGCCCCTCCAGCCCGAGACGGCTGGAGAGCACACTCCGAGTGTGCTGCCCCAGCAGGGGAGCCGGACCCAGGCGACGAGGGGACGCATTGCCCATCCGGATCGGACTGCCGAAGTACCTCACCTTTCCCATCGTGGGGTGCGTGTGACTCGGCAGCATCCCCCGGAAGCGCACCTGCCCGTCCCCGACCACCTGCTTCAGCTGCCTCACCTCGGCCGACGGGATGCTGGCCTCCCGCAGCAGCCGCGCCACCTCCTTGGCTGCTCTGCTCCGCGTCCAGCCGTCGACGGCGGCGTCAACCTCGTCCATGTGGCCCACCCGCAGCGGGGTCGTACCGAGGTCGCCCCGCTCCGCCAGGTCCGGCCGTCCCAGGACCCGGCAGAGAGACTGCCAATGGGCATCCGTGACGCAGAAGACGGCCACCCATCCGTCGCTGCAGCCGTAGACGTTGTAGGGGCTCATCGCCATGCCCCCGTGACGGTTCCCGTTCCGCTCCCGCGGGGGCAGCGTCCCCTCGAACAGACCGCCGAGGTTGGACGCCAGCGTCGGTATCACCGCGTCCTGCATCGAGACCTCGACCAGCTGGCCTGACCCTGTCCTCCCGCGCTCCAGCAGTGCCGCCAGGATGCCGAGACAGAGGTGCACGCCGCCCATGAAGTCGGCCACGGCGACGCCGGCCTTGACGGGGGGGCTGTCGGGGAAGCCGGTGACGGACATCACCCCGGTCATGGCCTGCACGGTGAGGTCCATGGCCGGCAGCTCCCGGTCGGGACCGCTCCTGCCGAAGCCGCTGCTGGAGCCCAGGATCAGGCGCTCGTTGACGGAGTGGAGGACGTCGAATCCCAGACCCAGGCGCTCCATCACGCCGTAGGCAAAGTTCTCGATCACCACGTCGGCGGTCTGGGCCAGCGAGAGGAAGAGATCCCGACCCGGCTCCGTCTTCAGATCGATGGCGATGCCACGCTTCCCCGCGTTCAGCATGAGGAACGGGTACGCCTCGCGCGAGGCGCTCCGCCAGCGGGTGGGCTCGCCGCCCAGCGGCTCGACCTTGACCACGTCGGCGCCGAGGTGCGCCAGCAGCAGGCCGCAGTAGGGGCCGTTGTAGATCTGTCCCAGTTCCAGGACCAGCAGGCCGGCGAGCGGTCCCCTGGTGGAGGGCCTGGCCCGCGTCCTAGGCTTCTCCACCGCTCACCGTGCGCTCCGGACACCGGAGCTGACCGCGGCGGCGCGCGGCCGCCTGCGACGGTCCACGACAGACCTGAGTAGGGAGCGCACAGCGGGCGGGGAGCGATGACCGCCGAGCGCCGCGAGTGCGACCGTCGCTCGCTGCCGGGCGCCCTGTGCTGGCCACGCTGGTGGGTAGCCTACCTGCCCGCGCGCGCGACCGGCCCACACCCTCGCACACCTCCCTCCCGGCCCGTGCCTGCCTGCCCTCGGGCCCGGGGCGGCCGGTTGGCGGCCCGGGAGGTCGAGTCAGTGGGCGCCGTCGGCGCCGTGCCCGGCGGGCACCAGCTCGGCCTCGGGCGGGGGACCGGGCGCGGTCCCCTCACCGAAGGGGCTGCCGCCCAGCCTCTCGCGCCCGTGGGGCAGGAGCCAGCCACTCTGATCCGGTCCCAGCGGCACCACCTGGGTCGGGTTTATGTCCCGGTGGACAACGTAGTAGTGGCGCTTGATGTGCTCGAAGTCGATGGTGTCGCCGAAGCCCGGGGTCTGGAAGAGGTCGCGCGCGTAGGCCCAGAGCACCGGCATCTCGGTCAGCTTGCTCCGGTTGCACTTGAAGTGGCCGTGGTAGACGGCGTCGAAGCGAACCAGGGTGCAGAAGAGGCGGACGTCCGCCTCGCTGATGCTCTCGCCCACCAGGTAGCGACGCTGGCGGAGCCGCTCCCCGAGCCAGTCCAGGCGCTCGAAGAGGCGGCGGTAGGCGTCCTCGTAGGCTCGCTGCGAGCGGGCGAAGCCGGCCCGGTAGACGCCGTCGTTGACGTCCTCGTAGATCACCTGCGAGAGCTCGTCGATCTGGCCCCGGAGCGCCTCCGGGTAGAGCTCCGGGGCTCCCGGGCGGTGCAGCTCGCGCCACTCCGTCTCCAGGTCCAGCGTGATGCGGTGGAGGTCGTTGGTGACAACCCTGCCGCTCCCGACGTCGACGATGGCGGGCACGATGACGCCCCGGTCGTAGCCGGGCACGGCGCGCTCGTAGGCCTCGGCCAGGCGCTCGATGCCGAGCACCGGGTCCCGGCCTCCCGGGTCGAGGTCGAAGGTCCAGCTGCGGGCGTCGTGGGTGGGGCCGGCGATGGCGAGGGAGATGACCGGCTCCAGGCCCAGGAGCCGGCGCACGATCACGGCCCGGTTGGCCCAGGGACAGGCCCGCGACACCACCAGGCGGTAGCGGCCGGGCTCGACCGGCCAGCCCTCGCGCCCGTCGGCGGTGATCCGGGCCCGCAGGTAGCGGGTGTCGCGCTCGAAGTTGCCGGTCGCCACCGGCCCAACATAGCGGCCCCGTCGGCGGGGACCGCCGGGACTGCTAGGCTGGCCCCAGCAGGGCGCCGGCTCCAGGTGGTCCCGGACGCGGGCGCCGGCGCGGCGCGGGCCCGGCGGCCCGCCGGCAGTGAAGGAGATCCCAACATGGAAATGCCCTACCGACGTCTCGGCCGCTCCGGGCTCAAGGTGAGCCTGCTCTCGCTGGGGTCATGGGTCAGCTTCGGGACCCAGGTGGACGAGGACCGGGCCCTGGACTGCATGACGGCGGCCCACGAGGCCGGCGTCAACTTCTTCGACAACGCCGAGGTCTACGCCGGCGGGGAGTCGGAGCGGATCATGGGCCGGGCCCTGGCCCGGGCCGGCTGGGGCCGCACCAGCTACGTCGTCTCGACCAAGTTCTTCTGGGGCATCGACGGCGGTGTCAACAGCAGTGACACGCTCAACCGCAAGTACCTGCTGCAGGCCATCGAGGGCTCCCTGGGGCGGTTCGGCCTGGACTTCGTCGACCTCGCCTTCTGCCACCGGGCCGACCCCCAGACGCCCATCGAGGAGACGGTCTGGGCCATGCACGACATCGTCAGCTCGGGGCGGGCTCTCTACTGGGGCACCTCGGAGTGGAGCGCGGACGAGATCCGGGCCGCGATGGAGATCGCGGAGCGCCACCACCTCCACAAGCCGGTGATGGAGCAGCCCCAGTACAACCTGCTCAACCGCAAGAAGGTGGAGCAGGACTACCTGCGCCTCTACCAGGACTGGGGCCTGGGCCTCACCACCTGGAGCCCGCTGGCCTCGGGTCTGCTGACCGGCAAGTACCTGAACGGGATCCCCGAGGGCAGCCGGGGCAGCCTCCAGGGCTACGAGTGGCTGCGGGAGATGCTGCTGGACCGGGAGGCCAACCAGAAGGTGGAGCGGCTCAAGGGGCTGGCCGACGAGCTCGGCTGCACCCTGGCCCAGCTGGCCCTCGCCTGGTGCGCCCACAACCCCCACGTCTCCACCGTGATCACCGGGGCCACCAGCGTCGAGCAGGTGCGGCAGAACCTGGGTGCGCTGGAGGTGCTGGAGCGGCTCAGCCCGGAGCTGCTGGCCCGGATCGACGAGATCTTCCCCGCCCCGCCCCCGCCTGAGGACTGAGCCGGGGCGGCTCCCGCGGCGGCCCCGGCGGGCTCAGTCCCGGACCGAGAGGCCGAAGCGGAAGAGGCCCTCCGGGTCGTAGCGCTGGGCCAGGGCGCGGAGCCGCTGGTAGTTGTCCGGGGTCCAGGCCCGGGCGCGGTCGGCGGCGTCCCCGGGCTGGCCGTGGAAGTTCGCGAAGGTGTGGCCGGTCGACCAAGGGCGGACAGCCTCCACGACCGCGTCCAGGGACGCGGCCAGCCCAGGGGCCGTCTCCGGTGTGAGGACGCCCACGGCGAAGACGGTGAAGGCGGCGTCCCGAGCCCCGATGGCATTGCCACCCTCAGGCTCGCGGGACAGCTCCCCGCCCAGCAGGCGCAGCTCACAGACCAGGATCGGCACCCTCTGCTCCGGCCCGACCACTCCCAGGAGCGCCTCGACCGCCTCCGGCGGCAGCTCCCGGAGCAGGCCGCCCCGCTCCTCGTAGGGGAGGGGGGAATCGGGGTCCATGTGGACCGAGTCGAGGGCGGAGTAGGGGATGCGCTGAACGCCGTCGATCAGTGCCGGGGCCAGCCCCCGCATGGGCTCCAGCAGGCGCGCCCCCTCGGCGTCCTCGCCCAGGTGGCAGAAGCGCAGCTGGACCACGGTCTGGCCCCGGAGCGGCTCGGGTAGCTGGGGCAGCGGCGGCAGTCGCAGGACCGCCACCGACCCGGCACTGTCGGTGCCCAGCGTCGAGGCCCAGGCGGGGAAGGCGCGCAGCACCTCGGCGATGTGGTCCTGGCCGTAGAAGATGCAGCCCCCGTAGACCGACGCCACCTGGGGCAGCGAGATGGTGAGCGAGGTCACCACTCCGAGGTTGCCCTTGCCTCCGCGCAGGCCCCAGAAGAGGTCCGGGTTGTGCTCCCGGTCCACCCGCCTGACCTCCCCGTCCCCGGTGACCACCTCCAGCTCCTCCACGTGGTCCGCGGCGAAGCCGAAGGCGCGGCCCAGCACCGGCAGGCCCCCGCCCAGGCAGAAGCCGGTGACCCCGACCCCGGAGGAGGAGCCGCAGAGGGCGGCCAGCCCGTAGGGGGCGGCCGCCTCCATCACCTGCTTCCAGGTAACCCCGGGACCGACCGTGACGGAGTGGCGCTCTGGGTCCAGGCGCAACTCCTGCATGCGCCGGGTGCTGATCAGCAGCCCCCGGTCGATGGTGGTGGGCCCGAGGGCGCAGCCGTGGCCGGTGGAGAGAACTCCCACCGGCAGCCCCTGCTCGCCAGCGTAGCGGACGGCCTCGGCGACGTCGTCGCGGTCGGCGGCGCAGACCAAGAGCTGGGGATGGGGCACCGCGGCCAGGTTGAAGGCTGAGCACTCCTCCTCCCAGTCCGCGCCGCCTGGCGCCTGGACGGATCCCCTGAGGCGCTCCCCAAGGGCCCGGACGTGATCTTGCGCGCCCCCTACTGGCACTGCTCCTCCTCCCTGCCGGGGCGGCCTCTACCGCCCTCCAAGACCGCCGGCCCGGCCCCTGGGCGCGAGCCAGGGACAGTCTAGGTGCACTTGCCGGACGAGCCGCTCGCTACCGGGGCGCATTGCCCAGCGCGCCTCTCGCTGTGAGCTCCCGCAGCTGGCACTGGTGCACGGCCGCCACCCAGGTGTAGGTCGCCGACGGACCTGTCCGCGGGTCGGTGGGAGCGGCAGCGTCGGTCAGCCCATCCAGGTACGCGCGATCCTGCTCGATCCGCCGGTGCAGCTCGCCGGTCCCGCCGACGGAGCCGTGGCCGGGGACGAGGACCTCGACGCCCTCGCCCACGTCCTCGAGCAGGCGCAGCCCGGCGAGGTAGTCCTCGAGAGGCTCTGGTGCGCCGACGTCGAGCAAGGGAACCAGGACATCGGAGAGCATGTCGCCGGCGACGAGGACGCCACGTTCCTCGATCAACAGCGCGGCATGGCCGGGCGCATGTCCCCGATGCTCGATGATGCGGACACGGGGGCCGTGCCAGGGAAGGTACGTGGCTCCCTCCGGCAGCCCGGTGACGAGACCGAAGAGGTCGAGGAGTACCTCCGCGGCGACATCAGGCGGCATCCGCTGGGCGACCACGCCCTCCCAGTTCGGGGTCGACAGCAGGGCCTGGACGGTGGCCGCGCCGCGGGCTGTGCCGTACCGGGGCGCTGGTCCGAGTTGGGCGTGCCAGAGCAGGTGATCCCAATGGGGATGTGTCGAGAACCCTGCCACGACCGGCTGACCCAGATCTCGGAGGTCCCTGGCGAGTGCCTCCATTTCGTGCCCCAGGATCCCGGGGTCGATGAGCAAGACACCAGCCCCGCCCATCACCACCACGGCATTGCTCTTGCAGAACTGGCTCTCTTGGACGAGCACCCCCTCCGCCGCTTCCCTCAGCATCGGACTCCGCTCACCCCCGGATTCAGTTCGCTTGGCGGCGCGCTGGTGCCTTCACGCATCACTCCGCCCGTGACCGATTCTCGTCCCCACGGCTCAGGGCCGCCAGCCGTGTCGGGCCTTGTTTGCCCGCGGCCTGGCTCCACGCGCCTCCCGAGGTCAATCGGGCGGGGACGTCACTCACGGTGGCGGAGATGGTCGGCCATCCCCTGCACCTTTCCGGACGGTACAGAAATCGGTCGTGCTCGTGGACGTTTGGGACACGGCCAGGCCGGCTCAGTCGGGCGTCTGCTGTGGCCCGGCTGGGGGCGTCGGTACGTCCCTGGGACCGGCGCGGTAGCGCCAGAAGCGGGGCAGCAGGAGGCAGACGCCGACGCAGGAGACGACGCAGAGCGCCCCTCCGGAGATGATCGAGGTGCGCAGTCCGGCCAGGGCCTCGACCAGGCCCGCCTCGGCGTTGCCCAGGGCCGGCCCCGAGGCGTAGCTCAGCATCTCGATCCCGGCCAGGCGGCCGCGCAGGGAGTCGGGGATGGTGAGGTTCCACATGGCGGTGCGGAGCACGGCACTGGCCTCGTCCGCGAAGCCGGCCAGGACCAGGGCCAGCACCGCCAAGGGCAGGCTCCGGGCCAGCCCGAACCCGAGCACGCCGAGGCCCCAGACGGCGGCCGCCAGGGCCACGGCGCGGCCGTAGCGGCGCACGCTCGACATCCAGCCGCTGGTGAGGCTGAGGAGGAGGGCGCCGAAGGCTGGGGCGGCGTAGAGCACGCCCAGCACCGAGGCTCCGCCGAGCCCCTCCGCCACCTGGGGGAAGAGGGCCTCGGGCATGCCGAAGACCATGGCCCCCAGGTCGACCATGTAGGTGCCCAGCAGCTCCTGGCGGGAGAAGGCGTAGCGGAGCCCCTCGCCGATGGCCCGGAGCGAGACCGCGGCCCCGCCCCCCGGCGGGGGCGCGGCCCGCATCAGGCTGAGGGCCAGGAGCGAGCCGAGGAAGCTGGCGGCGTCGACGCCGTAGCTGGGGGCGAGCCCGAAGGCGGCCAGCAGCACCCCTGCCAGGGGCGGCCCCAGCACCTGGCCCAGGGTCCCCCCGGCGCTCTGGATGGCGCCCGCAGCGGCCAGCTCGCGGGGCTCCACCAGGCGCGGCAGGAGGGCGTCCAGGGAGGGTGTCTGGAGGCCGGAGAGCCCGGAGTCGAGGGCGGCGGCGAGGAAGAGGGGCCAGAGCCGGGGGCCCGGGGCCAGCGCGTTTACGACCAGTCCGACCGTCACCAGGGCCAGGCCCACCTCGGTCCAGAGCACCACCCGGCGCCGGTCCAGGGCATCGGCCAGGGCGCCGCCGAGGAAGGCGACCAGGAGCAGCGGTCCCAGCTCGGCCAGGCTCAGCAGCCCCACCATGAGGGAGGAGTGGGTCAGGTGATAGGTCTGGTAGGGGAGGGCGACGAACGTGAACGTGCTGCCCGCCCCGGAGACGCTCTGGCCCACGAAGAGGAGGCGGAAGTCGCGGTAGCGGCGCAGCGGTGAGAGGTCCATCCAGGCCAGCTGGCGCAGCCGCGTCCAGGGGCCGGGGAGCTGGAGCTGGGGCCCGACCGCGCTCATCCCGCCCCCTGCTCAGGGGCGCTGGTCGGGCGCCTCTCAGCCGGGATGGGCCGGTCTCAATCCCGCCTCAGCTCTCCGCTCTCGGCGTACTGGCGCAGCAGCTGGTTCCAGCCCTGCTCGCCGTCGAAGGTCGCCTGCAGACGCGCGGCCTCGCCCGGCCGCAGCCGCGATCCGCGGTGCTCCAGGCGCACCAGCGTGGACCGCTCCGAGGTGGGCAGGAAGGCGACCACGATCTCCGTGTAGTTCTGCGGCTCGCGCCGCCAGCCGCTGCCCACGTTCCATCCCAGGACCAGGCGCCGGGGAGGGTCCCACATCAGGACCTGGCCCCAGGACGTCTCGGTGCCGTCGTCGCCGCGCTCGTACCAGCGCCCTCCCGCGCCCGGCTCCAGGACCAGGTCGACGGCCGCCGCCGTGCCCAGGTGGTGGGTCCCGAGCGGCCACCACCCGCCCATGGCGGCGGCGAAGAGCTCAAAGGCGTCGGCCTGGGGCCGGCCCACGTCGACCTCGCGCCGGACCACGAAGCGGGGCGGGGCGGAGCCGCGCGGAACCGGGATGCCCGAGACCTCGGCGGCGCCCAGGCGGGCCACCCGGTCGAGGAAGTCCCGGAGCGCCAGGACGCGCTCCAGGTCGACGCTGTAGGCGGTCTCCTGGCCCCCGCCCTCGGTGCGCACCAGCCCGGTGCCCGAGAGCTGGACCAGGAGGTCGTCCAGGATCGCGGGCGGGGCGGAGAGGGCGCTGGCAAGGGCGGCAGCGGTGCCGGGCCGGCGGGCCAGCTCCTCCAGCACCCGCCGCCGACGGGGATCGACGAGGGACTCGAGGGCGCTCCTCTCGGTCGGCATCGGCGTAACTATGAACCCACGCGCCCACCCCTGGGGGGTCTCCGCGACGGGGACGCGGCCCACCCGGAGGGGGCAGATCTCGGGCGCTCCCGGCCCTGGTGTCCTGGCGGCGACCTCCCGTTCGTCGTCCACCTGTAGGCAGCGGACGCGCAAGGGACGGGTGACATGTTCAAGCGAATTCGACCGGGGGAGCGCGAACGGCGGGCCCTCGCCCAGGGCGGGGACCGGGCGCCCGAGGGGGCGCTTCGGATCGACCAGCGCGCGCAGGCGCGGTGCCCACGACCGATCATCCACCATGCCCACTGGAGGTGAGACCGAGGTGAACTACCTGCTCTTCATCTGCTCGGGAGGCGACTACTCTGCGGACGACGTCGAGCTCCTCCAGCGTGAGTGCCCGCGCTGGGTGGAGGAGATGGACGGCCGCGGCGTGAGGCTCCTGGGCCGGCAGCTCGACGACCCGGAAACGGCGGTGACGGTGCGCGTGCGCGACGGTGAGACGCTGCTGAGCGACGGTCCCTTCGCCGAGAGCAAGGAGTTCGTCGCCGGCTTCGACGTCCTGCGGTGCCAGGACCTGGACGAGGCCATCGAGGTCGCGGCCAAGCACCCCGTGTCCTGGTTCCGGGAGATCGAGATCCGTCCCTTCAGGGAGGGACTGGAGGTGGGCGAGGAGGCGCTCGCCTTCGGCCGCGGCGAGGACGCGGGCGCCGACCCCTACTGTCTCATGCTGTGCCTGGACGGCATCCCGGCCGCGCCCGAGGTGGAGGAGTCGGTGATGCGCGAGGGCCGGGCCTGGAGCGAGGACCTGAGGGCCCGGGGCGTGCAGGTCCTGGCCCACCCGCTGCAGCACAAGGACGCCGCCACCACGGTCCGCGTGCGCGGGGGCGAGACGCTGGTGAGCGACGGCCCCTTCGTCGAGACCAAGGAGTTCATCGGCGGGATCGCGTTCATCCGCTGCGCCGGGCGGCAAGCGGCCATCGAGATCGCCGCGGCGCACCCGCTGGCGCGCCACCACATGGTCGAGGTGCGCCCGTTCCTGACCGAGTGACCCCGGCCGGCGTCCAGGAGGCGGTCGACGCTGCCTTCCGCGGGGAGTGGGGCCGTGTCCTGGCCACCCTGATCCGGCGGACCGGCGACTGGGACCTGGCCGAGGAGTGCGCCCAGGAGGCGTTCGCCGAGGCGCTGCGCCGCTGGCCCCTCGACGGCGTCCCGGAGCGCCCCGGCGCCTGGCTCTCGACGGTGGCGGGCAACCGCGCCATCGACCGGCTCCGGCGCCGGGTCCGGGAGCGGGAGCTGATGGACGCCGTGGGACGGGAGCAGATGACCGAGTCCGGGGCCGGTGAGGTGATCTCCGAGCCCCCGGAGGAGAGCGGGGAGATCCCCGACGACCGCCTGCGCCTGATCTTCACCTGCTGCCACCCCGCCCTCCCCATGGAGGGCCGGGTGGCACTGACGCTGCGCACCCTGGCCGGGCTCACCACGGCCGAGATCTCGCGCGCCTTCCTCGTGCCCGAAGCCACCATGGCCAAGCGCCTGACCCGGACCAAGGCCAAGATCGCGGCCGCCGGCATCCCCTATCGGGTGCCCCCGGCCCACCTCCTACCGGAGCGCCTGGCCGGGGTGCTGGCCGTGCTCTACCTCATGTTCAACGAGGGCTACTCCGCCTCCTCGGGGCCGGACCTGATCCGGGCCGGCCTTTGCGGGGAGGCGATCCGCCTGGCCCGCGGCCTGCGGCAGCTGATGCCGCAGGAGCCCGAGGTGACGGGGGCGCTGGCCCTGATGCTGCTGCACCACGCGCGCCTCGACGGGCGCGTGGGGGCGGAAGGCGAGCTGATACCGCTGGAGGAGCAGGACCGCGGGCGCTGGGACGCGGGCGAGATCGGGGAGGGACTCTCGCTCCTGGACGGGGCGCTGCGCCGGCGCGCGGTCGGGCCCTACCAGCTGCAGGCCGCCATCGCCGCCTGCCACGCGCGCGCGGCCCGGGCCGCGGACACCGACTGGCGCGAGATCGCGGGCCTCTACGCGCTGCTGGAGCGACTGATGCCGTCGCCGGTGGTCCTGCTCAACCGGGCCGTCGCGGTGGCCATGTCCGGCGACGTCGAGGCGGGACTGGCCCTGGTCGACGAGCTCAGCGCCGGTGGCCGGCTGGAGCGGTACCACCTGCTGGAGGCGACCCGTGCCGACCTCCTGCGGCGCCGTGGCGATCACCCAGCGGCCGCGGCCGCCTACGAGCGGGCCCTGGGGCTGGCGCCCTCTTCGGCGGAGCGCCTCTACCTGCTGCGGAGGCTGAGGGAGGTCAGGGACGCGGAGCAGCCGTGAGCGATATGCCACGCTGAGTCACCGGCGCTCCCGGGTCACTCTGTCCCCACAGCGCAGGATCGCCTATCCGCCAAGGCCCAAGCGCGCTGCAGCACTCGGCTCGTTGGAGTGGCTACCTCGGCTGGCACGCCGTCACGTCCAGCGCTGCATCTCGGCAGATGCTCGGTGAATCTAGGCCCGCTGTAGCGAGCCGAAGCTCCGCACACAAAGTTCCCCCGAATTGTGTGTATCCGGATCACCAAGTTCCCCCGAACTTTGTGTCAGGTCCGCCATGACTCGGATGGGCCGGGGCGCGTTCAACTCGCTGAGGGCCTGGAGGGACGACCTGGGCGCTAGGGTCACGGACGCCTAGGTTGCCGGTGGGGGGCAGCCCGTGCCGGCACCAGGTGCTTCCGGTGGCTGAGTTGCCGCCTCTCTGCCCTTGTCTCCGGCAAGAAGCCGTCGGAAGCCTCCCTTACGGAGTCGATTCCTCAACCGAGGGGCGGCGGTACGAGGCCGGTGACGAGCGCCCTCCTCACCCCGTGGGCCCGGACACTTCTGGTGCCAGTGCGGGAATGCCTGCCCTCAGGCTGTTCCGGCTTCCTCCGGGCCGCGCCAGCGCAGGTCGGACCAGCGGCCCAAGCCCTGCGAGCGGGCGAATTCCAGGCAGCCCTCCAGCACCTTCCGGCTGGCGCTGGGGTCCGAGAAGTTGGCGGTCCCCACCTGGACCGCGTCGGCGCCCGCCACCAGGTACTCCAGCGCATCCTCGGCCGAGGCCACGCCGCCGATGCCGAGGATGGGGATGGTGAGGACGCGGCGCAGCCGGGCCACCGCTGCCAGCGCCATGGGCTTGATGGCGGGGCCGCTGAGCCCGGCGGTGCCGGCGCCGGGCAGCACCGGGCGGCGCCGGCGCAGCGAGATCTTCATCCCGAGGTAGGTGTTGACCGCCGACACGGCGTCCGCGCCCGCGTCCTCCACCGCGTGCCCGATCTCGGCGATGTCGGTGACGTTGGGGCTCAGCTTGACCACGAGGGGCAGCTCGGTAGCGGCGCGGGCGGCGGCGGTGCAGCGCGCCGCCGCCCCCGGCTCGGTGCCGAAGTCGAGGCCGTGGGCGATGTTGGGGCAGGAGATGTTGAGCTCGAAGCCGGCCACGCCCGGGAGCCGGTCCAGACGGGAGACGACCCGGACGTACTCCTCGACGCTGGCCCCGGCCACGTTGACCAGCACCGGCACCGGCCAGTCCGCCCAGCGCGGCGCGTACTCCCGGGCGACCAGCTCCACGCCCGGGTTCTGGAGCCCGATGCTGTTCAGCATCCCGGAGCTGGTCTCGGCGATGCGGGGCGGGCGGTTGCCCGGGCGGGGCTCCACCGTGGTCCCCTTGGAGAAGATCGCCCCCAGGTGGTCGATCTGGCCCATGGCCTCGGCCTCGAGGCCGAAGCCGAAGGTGCCCGAGGCGACCGCCACCGGGTTGCGCAGGACCAGCCCCCGGCCGATCGGGACGCTGGGGTCGAAGTCCGGGGGGGAGCTCACTCCAGGTGGGCCGGCTGCCGCCGCAGCCGCTCCCAGTCCAGGCTCCCGGCGGGGAAGACCGGGCCCTGGCGGCAGCAGAGCGCGTAGCCCGCGCCCTCGGAGGGGAGCGGCACGGCGCAGCCCAGGCAGGTGCCGAAGCCACAGCCCATGGGGGCCTCGATGGAGACCTCGAGGCGGCCCGCGGCGGAGCCGGACGAGAGCCGCTCCCAGAGCGCCGCCAGCATCGGGTTGGGCCCGCAGGCGTAGACGCGGTGGAACTGCGAGAGCTCGGCCGGCAGCGCCTCGGTGACCCTGGCCGCCCGGCCCAGGGAGCCGTCCTCGGTCACCTGGGAGCGGGCCGCCAGCCCCGGTGGCAGCAGCTCCGGGGGGTAGAGCTGGGCCGGGCTCCTGGCCCCGTTGAGCCAGACCACGGCCTCCCCCCGGCCCAGCAGCCAGTCGGCGAGGAGGGGGAAGGGGGCGGCGCCCAGGCCGCCGGCCAGGAGCAGCGAGCGGCCCGGCTCCTGGGGCAGGCTGAAGCCCCGGCCCAGCGGCCCCAGCAGGCGCACCGGCTCACCCTCGCGCAGGCGGCGCAGGCGGCGCGTGACCCGGCCCACGGCGCCGATGTAGAAGGAGACCGTGCCCCGCTCCGGGTCGGCGCGGCTGAAGGAGAAGGGGCGGCGCAGGTGGTCCGGGCCGGTCCAGATCTGGGCGAACTCCCCGGGCCGGGCCCTCCGGGCCATCTCCGGGGCCCAGAAGCTGACCTCGAAGAGGTCCTCCTCCAGCGCCAGCAGCCGGGTGCACTCGGCCTCCAGGTCCAGGGCCCGCTCCAGCTCGCTGGCGCCCAGCGCCGCCGCCTCCGCCTGGGCCACTGTCACAGGGGGAGGGGCTGGCGGAGTCCCCGGCGGTGCTCCTGGACGGTGGCCGCCTCGTCGGCCGCGGCCCCGCTCTCCAGGGCCGTCACCAGGGCCGCCGCCGTCTCCAGCGAGGTGAGGCAGGGGATGCCGCGCTGGACCGCCGCCTGGCGGATGCGGAAGCCGTCGCGGAGGGGCCGCCCGACGCCGTCCATCTCCTCCTCCTCGCCGTCGGTGGCCCGTCCGTCGCCGGAGATGGTGTTGATGACCAGCACCACCCGGCCCCCGATGGTGACGTCGACCACGTTGGGCCGTCCCGAGTGGAGCTTGCTGACCCGCTCCACCGAGACCCCGGCCTGGCTCAGGGCCTGGGCCGTCCCCGGGGTGGCCAGGATGCGGAAGCCCAGCTCCGCCAGCCGGGCCACGATGGGCAGCCCCTCGGCCTTGTCCTGGTCGGCGATGCTGGCCAGCGCGCCACCGCGCTGGGGCAGCCCGCCCAGGGCGGCGGCGAAGGCCTTGGCCAGGGCCGCGGGGAGGCTGGAGGCGATCCCGATAGCCTCCCCGGTGGAGGTCATCTCGGGGCCCAGGACGGCGTCCACCTGGTCCAGCTTGCGGGTGGAGAAGACGGGCGCCTTGACCGCCACCAGGGGTGGCGGCGGGAGCAGCCCGGTGCCCAGCCCGCGCTGCTCCAGCGTCTCGCCCAGCATGGCGCCCACGGCGGTGTCGACCATGGGCACGCCGGTGACCTTGCTGAGGAAGGGGACGGTGCGGCTGGCCCGGGGATTGACCTCGATCACCAGCACCCGGCCGCGGTGGATGACGTACTGGACGTTGACCAGGCCCAGGCTGGCCGTGCCCAGGGCCAGCTGGGTGGTGACCCGCACCAGCTCCCGCTGCAGCTCTGCGCTGAGCCGGGGCGGGGGGAAGACGGCCATCGAGTCCCCGGAGTGGACGCCGGCCCGCTCCACGTGCTCCATGATCCCGGGGATGAGGACGTCCCGGCCGTCGCAGATGGCGTCGACCTCGACCTCCATGCCCAGCATGTACTTGTCCACCAGGACCTCGCCCCCGGCGTCGCCGGAGGCGCGCAGCGCGTCGCGCAGGTAGCGGCGCAGCTGGGCCTCGTCCCGGACCAGGTCCATGCCCCGGCCGCCGAGCACGAAGGAGGGGCGGATCAGCACCGGGTAGCCGACCCGGGCCGCGATCCGGACCGCCTCCTCGGGGTCTCGGGTGGCCGCTCCCGGGGGACGGTCGATGCCCAGCCGGCGGAGCAGGGCGTCGAACTGGCCCCGGTCCTCGGCGGTCTCGATGGAGGCCGCCGGCGAGCCCAGCAGGGGGATCCCCTCCCGCTGCAGCCGGAGGGCCAGGTTGACCGCCGTCTGGCCCCCGAACTGGACCATCACGCCCCGCGGCCGCTCCACCCCGCAGACCTCCAGCACCGCCTCCAGGTCGACCGGCTCGAAGTAGAGGCGGGAGCTGCAGTCGAAGTCGGTGGAGACGGTCTCCGGGTTGCTGTTGACCATCACCGCCTCCAGGCCCCGGCGCCGCAGCGCCGCCGCCGCCTGGACCGAGCAGTAGTCGAACTCGATGCCCTGGCCGATGCGGATCGGGCCCGAGCCCAGCACCACCACCGAGCCCGCCCCGGCCCGCTGCTCGTCCTCCTGCTCGTAGCTGGAGTAGAAGTAGGGGGTGGCGGCGTCGAACTCGGCGGCGCAGGTGTCGACGCACTTGAAGCTGGGCCTGAGCCCGAGCCGCCGGCGCTCCGCGGCAACCTCCGCCTCCTGCCTCCCGCTCAGCTCGCCGATGCGGCGATCGGAGAGGCCGGAGCGCTTGGCCAGCCGCAGCAGCGGCTCCGGCAGGGGGCCCTGGGCGCGGGCGCCGAGGGCCAGCTCCAGGCCGGCCAGGTCCGCCAGGCGGTCGCAGAACCAGGCCGGGTAGCCGGTCCGGCGGGAGACCGAGGCCGGCTCGGCGCCCTGCCGCAGGGCCTCCAGGACCGCCTCCAGGCGGAGGTCGTTGGCCACCTCCAGGCGGGCGGTGGCCCGGCGCAGGGTCGAGGGCTCGGGCGCCGCCTGCTCCTGGGAGCGGAGCACCTTGCTGATGGCGCCCTCGAAGGTGCGGCCGATGGCCATGGCCTCGCCCGTGGACTTCATCTGGGTGGTCAGGTGGCGGTCGCCGCCGGCGAACTTGTCGAAGGGCCAGCGGGGCAGCTTCATGACGCAGTAGTCGAGGCTGGGCTCGAAGGCGGCGCAGGTCCGGCCCGTGACCTGGTTGCGGATCTCCCGCAGCCGGCCCCCGACGGCGATCTTGGCGGCCACCCGGGCGATGGGGTAGCCGGTGGCCTTGGAGGCGAGGGCCGAGGAGCGGCTGACCCGGGGGTTGACCTCGATCACGAAGTAGCTGCAGGAGTCGGGGGCGAGCGCGAACTGGACGTTGCAGCCGCCCTCGATGCGCAGCGCCCGGATGATGCGCAGCGCCGCCGAGCGCAGCTGCTGGTGCTCCTTGTCGGTGAGGGTCTGGCTGGGCGCCACCACCACCGAGTCCCCGGTGTGGACCCCCATCGGGTCCAGGTTCTCCATGTTGCAGACGCAGATGCAGGTGTCGTCCCCGTCCCGCATCACCTCGTACTCCAGCTCCCGCCACCCGACCAGGGCCTGCTCCACCAGGACCTGGCTGATGGGGCTGGCCTGGAGACCCTTGGCCACCACCGCCTCCAGCTCCTCCTGGGTGTGGGCCATGCCCCCGCCGGTGCCGCCCAGGGTGAAGGCGGGTCGGACCACGAGCGGGAGCCCGACCTCGGCGGCGAACTGGACCGCCTCCTCCACCGTCTGCGCCGTCCGGGAGGGCGGCACGGGCTCCCCCAGGGCCACCATGCGGTGCTTGAAGCGCTCTCGGTCCTCGGAGTCGCGGACCGCGTCCAGGGGCGTGCCCAGGACCCTCACCCCGAAGCGCTCCAGCACCCCCGCCTCGTCCAGGGCCACGGCCAGGTTGAGGGCGGTCTGGCCACCTAGGCCCGCCAGCAGGCCCTGGGGCCGCTCCAGCTCGATGACCCGGGTCACCGCCTCCACCGTGAGCGGCTCCAGGTAGACACGGTCGGCCATCTCCTCGTCGGTCATGATGGTGGCCGGGTTGCTGTTGACCAGGACCACCTCCACCCCCTCCTCCCGGAGCGAGCGGCAGGCCTGGGTGCCGGCGTAGTCGAACTCGGCCGCCTGGCCGATCACGATCGGGCCCGAGCCCAGCACCAGGACCCGCCGGGGCCGCTCCCGGGGCGGCTCCGGGGCCAGCGCCGCCAGCGGTCCCCGGGAGCGCCCGTGGCACAGCTCCAGGAACTCGTCGAAGAGGTGCTGGCGGTCCTGGGGCCCGGGGCTGCCCTCGGGGTGGTACTGGACCGAGATCACGGGGAGGGTGCGGTGGCGCAGCCCCTCGACCGAGCCGTCGTTGAGGTTGCGCTCGGAGACGAACCAGCCGCTGGCGGGGTCGAGGCTGGCCTCGTCTACCTGGAACTCGTGGTTCTGGGGGGTGACGAAGACGTCGCCGCTGACCTGGTCCAGCACCGGGTGGTTGCCGCCGTGGTGGCCGAAGGGGAGGCGGCTGGTGCTGCCGCCCACCGCCCGGCCCACCAGCTGGTGCCCGAGGCAGATGGCCAGCAGCGGGTAGCGCCCGATCAGGGAGCGGGTCAGCTCCACCTGGGCCTCCAGCCGGGCCGGGTCCCCGGGGCCGTTGCTCAGCACCACCCCGTCCGGGTGTAGCCGCTCCAGGTCCTCGAGGGAGGCGGAGTGGGGCAGGAGCCAGACCTCGGCGCCGCGGCTGACCAGCGAGCGCAGCGTGTTCCGCTTCACGCCCAGGTCCAGGACCGCGATCCGCAGGCCCTCGCCGCCGCGCCGCGGCAGGGCCCAGCGGAGGGCGGGGTGGAGCGGCTCCGACCAGCGCTCGGGGGCGCTGCAGGAGACCTCGGCGACCAGGTCCTGGTCCGAGACCCAGGCCGAGGCCCGGGCCCTCTGGCTGAGCTCCTCCAGGCTGGCCTCGCCCTGGCGGGCGATGACGCCGCGCTGGGTGCCGCTCTGGCGCAGGCGGCGGGTCAGGGCGCGCGTGTCGACGCCCTCCAGCCCCGGCACCCCCTGCTGCTGGAGCCAGCCGCTCAGCGTCCCCGTGGACTGCCAGTGAGGCGCCGTCGGGCTGCACTCGGCCAGGACCAGGCCCCGGCACCAGGCCCGGCGGGACTCCTGGTCCACCTCGGCGGTGCCGTAGTTGCCGATCAGGGGCTGGGTGAAGACCAGCACCTGGCCGGCGTAGGAGGGGTCGGTCATGACCTCCTGGTAGCCGGTCATGCAGGTGTTGAAGACCACCTCCCCGAAGCGCAGCGGGGAGGCGGGATCGGGCTCGGCGCCGATCCAGGTGCCGCTGAAGGCGGCCCCCGACTCCAGCACCAGCCAGCCCGGCGGCCCCTGCCGGCGCGGCCGCGGCTCAGGCACGGGCCAGCTCTGGGACCAGCTCCGGGTTGAGGTGGACCATCCGCCCCCGCGAGAAGGTGCTGAGGACGCAGCCGCGCAGCGTCTCGCCCCAGAAGGGCGTGTTGGTGCTGAGCGAGAGCCAGTTGCTGGCGTCCGGGGTCCAGTGGCAGGCGGGGTCGAACCAGGTCAGCGAGGCCGGCTCGCCGGTGCGCAGCCCCTCCCCCCCGGTCTCCCGGCCGGGCTCTCCCAGGACCCGCCGGGGCCCCGCGCTGAGCGCCTCCACCAGGCGCGGGAGGTGGGCCCCGGCGCCCCCCTGCCCGAGCACCGCGGAGAGCACCAGCTGGACCCCGCTGAAGCCGGGGGCGCGCTCCTCGGCGGGGGCCAGCTCGTGGGGGGCGTGGTCGCTGGCGAGGGCGTCGATGGTGCCGTCCAGCAGCGCCTCCCAGAGGGCGGTGCGGTCCGCCTCGGTGCGCAGCGGGGGGTTGCAGCGGCTCACCGGCCTCCCCTTGGCCTCCAGCTCGGCGCCGCTCAGCATCAGGTGGTGGGGCGTGACCTCGGCCGTCACCGGTAGGCCCTCGGCCTTGGCCTGGCGCACCAGCTCGGCCCCCCGGGCGGTGCTGATGTGCTGGAGGTGGAGCCGGGCCTGGGGCACGATCCGGAGCGCCTGCAGGGCGCGCTCGATGGCGGAGAGCTCGGCGTCGGGCGGGCGCAGGTGCCAGCGCCCGGGGTCCTCGCCCTCCGGGTTGACCCGGGCCAGGAGCTGCTCGTCCTCGGGGTGCACCGCGACCGTCCGGCCCAGGTCCGCGGCCCGGCGCAGGACCCGCACCAGCACCTCCAGGCCGATGCCGTTGCGGCCGTCGTCGGAGAAGGCGACGGCGCCGGCTCGGGCCAGCTCCTCGAGCGGCGCCGGGCTGGCCCCCTCCAGGCCCTCGGTGCAGGCGCCCAGCTGCAGCACCGTGACCCGGGCGAAGGCCTTGGCCTCGCGCTGGGCGGCCCGGAAGCGCTCCACCGTGTCCACCGGCGGGACCAGGTTGGCCATGGCGCAGACGGCGCCGAAGCCGCCCGCGGCGGCGGCCGCCGTGGCCCGCCCGACCCGCTCCTTCCAGGGCTGGCCGGGATCCCGGAGGTGGCAGTGGAGGTCCAGGAAGGCGGGCGAGACGACCGAGCCGGGACGGCGCACCGCGACCGTCTCCGGGCTCGCCTCCAGCCCGCTCCCCAGCTCCGCCAGCACCCCGTCCCGGAGCAGGACGTCGCAGCTCTCCCGGTCCACCCGGTTGATGGGGTCGATGAGGCGGACGTCCTGGATCAGGATCTGGCTCACGGCGCGGACGGCCCCTGGTGACGGAGCCAGACCGAATCTCCCCCGTCGCATTCCGAGAGTCTCACCAGGACCCGCTCGCCGGCGGCGGTGGGGAGATTGCGGCCCACGTAGGTGGCGCGCAGGGGGAGCTCGCGGTGGCCGCGGTCGACCAGCACCAGCAGCTCCACCGAGCGGGGCCGTCCCAGGTCGGCCAGGGCGGCCAGCGCGGCCCTCGCCGTGCGTCCGTGGAAGAGCACGTCGTCGACCAGCACCAGCTCCCGCTCGGCCACCGCGCCGGGCCCGGCCGGGGGCAGGGGGAAGCGCTCGGCGAGCCCGCCCTGGGGGCGCGGCCCGTCGTCCCGGTAGGGGCCGGTGTCGAGCGTGACCGCGGACCAGCCGAGGGCGCCCTGGAGCTCCAGCAGGGCGAGCAGGCGGGCGGCCAGGTAGGCACCCCTGGTGACGATGCCGCAGAGCACGGCCGGCTCCTCCGGGTGGTGCTCGCGGAGCTCCCGGGCCAGCCGCCAGAGGGTCCGCCCCATCTCCTCGGCCGAGATCAGCTCGCGCTCCCGGCCCGGGGCCAGCTGCCCTGTGCTCACGGCTGGAGCAGGCTCCGCAGCAGGGCCATCCGCACCGCCACCCCGTTGCGCGCCTGGCGGAAGTAGGCGGCCCTGGGGTCCTGGTCCACCTCGGGGTCGATCTCGCCGACCCGGGGCAGGGGGTGCATCAGGATGGCGCCCTCGGGCATGCGCTCCATCACCCGGCGATCCACCCGGAAGCGCTCCAGCCCGGTGCGGCCGGGGTCCAGGGGCTGGCTGAGGCGCTCCACCTGGAGCCGGGTCTGGTAGACGACGTCTGCGTCCGAGACCGCCGCCAGGAGGTCGTCGGTCTCGTCCACCCGGGCCCCGTGGCGGAGCAGGTGCTGGATCAGGCCCGGGCTCATCCCGATCGGCTCCGGGGCCACCAGGGTGACCCGCAGGCCGGGGTAGAGGGCGAGCAGGTAGGCGAGGGAGTGGACGGTGCGGCCGTGGGCCAGGTCGCCCACCATGACCACGTGGAGGTGGTCGAGCCGGCCCAGCTCCTGGCGGATGGTGAAGACGTCCAGCAGGGCCTGGGTGGGGTGCTGGCCGGGTCCGTCGCCGGCGTTGATGACGGGCACCGGCGAGACCGCCGCCGCCCGCGCTGCGGCCCCCTCCTCGTGGTGGCGCAGGACGATGCAGTCGGAGTAGCCGGCCACGATCCGGACCGTGTCCTCCAGCGTCTCGCCCTTGATCGCCGAGGAGAAGTCCTTGGCGTTCTCCGTGCTCAGCACCTGGCCGCCCAGGCGCAGCATGGCGGCCTCGAAGCTGAGCCGGGTGCGGGTGCTGGGCTCGTAGAAGAGGGTGGCCATGATGCGCCCCGGCAGCAGCTGGTGACCGCCCTCCAGGCGCACCCGCTCCATCTCCTCCGAGAGCCGGAAGAGGGAGGCGAGCCGCTGCCGGTCGAACTGCTGCGCCGCGACCACGTGTTGCAGGCTGGCGGTACCGCTGGCCCGGGTCGGGCTCGCCGTCACGGCTGCTCCTCTCGCGGGACCCGTGGGCGGCAGGCGGCCGCAGCGGCCCGGCCGCTGTGCCCCTTACCGGCCTCGCGGGACCGGCTTCAAGTGGCTTCCGGGGGAGTATAGCGGCGTCCCCGGGGGATACCGTGACCCCGGGGACGCCTTGGGCGCGACCGAACCCGGGCCGATCAGGCCTGGGTCGGTTGCTCTTCTCGGATGACCGCCTTGCGGATGTTCTCCGCGGCCTGCTCCATGTTCAGACCGTGGTTCTCACCGGCGGCCCTTATGTCATCGAGGGTGATGTCACCCTTCTGATGGCGCTCGTTCGGCGCGTCGCAACCGCAGCTGGCGCACATGGCGAAACCCTCCGAGATCGGCCCTGGGAGCTCGGCTCCCTCTCCACTCGGGCCGTCTAACGCGGGACCGAGGGGCTGGTTTCGCGGCCCGTGCGCCTCGCCGCCGGCTCCGACGTCTGCTCTAGACGCCCGCCCCGTCCGCCTGGGCCAGCTCCAGGTAGGCGGACCGCTCCTCGGCGGTCAGCGGCGAGCGGCCGGCGGAGACGATCTTCACCCGGAGCAGCAGGTCGCCGGGCCGGGCCGAGCTCTTGAGCGCCGGGATCCCCTTGCCCGGCACGCGCAGCACCCGGCCCGGGGGGCAGTGCTCGGGGATGGTGACCTCGAAGCGCCCGGTGGGCCCGTTGGCCACCACCTTGCCCCCCAGGGCGGCCCGGTAGTCGCGCACCGGCAGGTCCTGGTAGACGTCGCGCCCCTTGACCTCGATGCCGGCCTCGGGGGCGAGGCGCACCACCAGGTAGAGGTCGCCGCTGCTGCCCCCCCTGGTGCCGCTGGCGCCCTCGCCGGCGACCCGGATCCGGGAGCCGTCGGCAACCCCCCTCGGGATGCTGACCTTGATGGTGTGGCGCCGGTACTGGCGCCCGCTGCCCTGGCAGGTGGGGCAGGTCTTGAGCGCGACCTGGACCGCCGTCCCGCCGCCCCCCGACTGCTCCGGCACCTGGCCGCTGCCCTGGCAGGTGGGGCAGGGCTCGACCAGGGAGATCTGCATGGTGCGCTCGCCGCCGGCCACGGCCTCGGCCAGGCTCACCTCCAGCGGCTGCTCGGTGTCGGCGCCGGGCCGGGGCGCGGACTGCTCGCGGCGGATCTGCTCCAGCTGGGCCTCGACCCAGGGATCGCCCTCGCCGCTGCCGTGGGTGCCGAAGAAGGTCTCGAAGAAGTCGCTGAATCCGCTGAAGCGGCTGCCGGCGCGCTGGGCCGTCTCCCGGGCCCGCTGGGCGGCGCCGGAGAAGGGCGGCTGACCGTGCTGGCGGCGGTACGCCTCGGCCTGCTCCACCCGCTCCCAGTCCGCTCCCAGGCGGTCGTACTTGGAGCGCTTCTTGGGGTCCTTGAGCACCTCGTAGGCCTCGTTGACGCGCTTGAAGCGCTCGGTCGCCTTGGGGTCCTTGTTGACGTCGGGGTGGAGCTCCCGGGCCAGCTTGCGATAGGCGGCCTTGATCTCCTTGTCGCTGGCGCCGCGGGGCACTCCCAGGGTGGCGTAGTAGTCGCGGAACTCCATCAGACGCTCGCCCGGGAGGCCTCCGACCCGAGCCGGGACGGGACGGCGGGAGCTGCTCTCATGCGGCTGAGCATACCCAGGGGGGCTCCAATTCGACGGCCCCGGGGAGGGCCGGCGGGAGGGCGCCTCCGGGCCGGGTCAGCCCCGCCGGCGCAGGTAGCCCCCGGGGTTGAAGGTGAGCAGGAGCTTCTCCCGGCGTCGATCGCGGCTGAAGCCGGGGTTGCTGGCGAGGAACTCCGCGACCGCCTCTGCCGGCCCGGGGCCGAAGTCCGGGCGCACCGGGTTCCCGTTGACGTTGGTGTCCTCGACGATGAGGTAGCTGCCGGGGGAGACGAGGGGCGCGTAGCAGCTGAGCTCGCGGGCCACGTGCTGGCGCGAGTGGTCCGAGTCCAGGATCACGAGGCAGGTGCCGGCGTCCCGCGCCGCCCGGCTCACCTCCTCCACCACGGCGTCGGCCACCGAGGAGCCCTGGAGGTAGCGGAT
>JASHRA010000240.1 GCA_030038765.1 Candidatus Dormiibacterota bacterium
CCGCAGCCGGCGCAGCGCTCCAGCTGGGGACGGTAGCCGCCCAGGCTGGCGAGGCCGAAGGCGGCCAGCACCAGCTCCACCCGAGGGTCCTGGGCCGGGTCCGCCATCCGCTCCCGGCTCCCGGCCACCAGCTGGTACAGCTCCGGCTCCGGGTGACCCTCCTCCAGGGTGGTGTCGACGAGCTCGGCCAGCACCGCGCCGCAGGCGGTCCGGAGCGGGTCGCCCCCCGGCCAGGGGCGGCCCAGGGGATGCGCCTGGGCCAGCACCGCCATGCCGCGGCCGCTGGCCAGGAGCAGCTCAGAGTGGGTGAGGAGGTCCAGGCCGGCGGCGTTGCGGGCCCGGGCTCGCCGCGCTCCCCGGGCCAGCACCGCCAGCTTGCCGTGCTCGGCGGTGAGACAGGTCAGCACCCAGTCGGCGTCGGAGAAGGCGCGCCGGCGCAGCACGATGCCCTCGTCGCGGAAGGTGCCGGCCACTCTCAGAGGGGGCTGCTGTCGCTCCCCGCCCCCGCCCCCGTCGGCTCGGCTCCCGCCTCCGCGGGGGAACCCTCGAAGGGGTGCCGGGAGCGGACCCGGACGGTGCGGATGGCGCGGCGGTCGATGGCCTCCACGGTGATGGTGATGCCGTCCTCCTCGACGCTGTCGCCCACCGCCGGGATCCGCCCCAGGCGTGCGTAGACGAGGCCGCCGATGGAGTCGAAGCCGTCGCCCTCCAGGTTCAGGTGGAGCAGGTCGTTGACGTCGTCCAGACCGGCCGAGGCGCTCACCAGGGCCTCGCTCGGGCCCAGGATCTGGACCTCCTCCTCCTCGCTGGCGTCGAACTCGTCGCGGATCGGGCCGACGATCTCCTCCAAGAGGTCCTCGATGCTGACCAGCCCGGCCGTCCCGCCGTACTCGTCGACCACGATGGCGAGCTGGACGTTGTTGGCCTGCATCTCCTGGAGCAGCTCGCCCAGGCGCTTGGTCTCGGGCACGAAGGTGGCGGGGCGGGCCAGCTGGCCCGCCCGCAGCGGCTGCCCCTGGTTCTCCGGCGGCCGCAGGAGGTCCTTGACGTTGAGCACCCCGGTCACGTCGTCGACCGTCTCCTGGTAGACGGGGAGCCGGCTGTGTCCGTGCTCCACGATCTCCGAGACGGCCTCCTCCAGGGTCGCGTCGGCGGGCAGGGCGACCATCTGGATGCGCGGCACCATGACCTCACGGACGGGCTTGTCGGTCATCTCCAGGACGCCGTGGATCATCTCCCGCTCCTCCTCCTCCACCACCCCCTCCTGCTCGCTGGCCACGACCAGCTCCTTGAGCTCTTCCTCGGTGAGGAAGGGGGCCCGGCGGCCCGCCTCTCCGGGCAGGACGCGGAAGATGAGCGAGGAGATGGCGGTGAGGACCCAGACCACCGGGCCCAGCAGCCAGGTGGCGGCCGCCACCGGCCGGGCCAGGCGGCCCGCCATGGCCTCGTTGTGCTGCAGCGCGTAGGTCTTGGGCCCGATCTCGCAGATCAGGAGCACGATGATCGCCAGCGCCACCGCGGACCAGAGCGCCGCTCCCGCCCCGAGCCTCTGCTCCGCCATCAGGGTGGCGGCCGAGGAGGCCAGCGTGACCGCCAGGGTGTTGGTGATGAGGATGGTCCCGAGGTAGCCGGAGGGGTTTCGGTGGAGCCGCTCCACCCGGGCCGCGCGGCGGTCCCCCTCGGCGCGGCGGGTGCGGATGCGCAGCCGGCTGACCGAGGTCAGCGAGGTCTCGGCGCTGGCGGAGATCCCGGCCACCACCAGGGCCACGATCAGCAGCGCCAGGAGCCATCCGTTCATGCGCGTCCCTGCCGGGAAGGTTGTGGCGCTGCCGGGGTCATCGGGGGATTGCGCCGCCCCTTCGGACCTCGACCTGGCGCCGCCCGACCCGCCCTGGCCGGGTCAGCGGCGCGCCACGTTTGTCGCCGGGCGAGCCGGGGCTCATCTTCGTGCCGAGTCTAGCAGCCGGCTCCGCTCATCGAAAAAGGGCCGACACGCTGCGCCCCTCGTGGACCCGGACGATGGCCTCGGCGATGAGCGGGGCCACCGAGACCTGGGACAGCTTGGCGCTCTGCAGCGCCGCCTCCGGCACCGGCACGCTGTCGGTGACCACGATCTCGTCCACCGGGGCCGCCTCCAGGCGCTCCAGCGCCCCCGGGCTGAGCACGGCGTGGGTGGCGATGACGTCGACCGAGACCGCCCCCTTCTCCCGCAGCGCGTTGGCCGCGCCCACCAGCGTGCCGCCGGTGGAGATGAGGTCGTCGACGACGACGCAGCGGCAGCCCTCGACGTCGCCGATGACGTGGAGGACCTCGATGTCGTCGTCGCGGGGGCGGCGCTTGTCGATGATGGCGAGGGGCGCCTCCAGGCGGCGGGCCACGGCCCGGGCCCGGGCCGAGCCGCCCGCGTCGGGCGAGACCACCACCACCGGCTGGCGCCCGTGGCGGGCGCGCAGGTGGGCGGAGAGGATCTTGCTGGCGGTGAGGGCGTCGACGGGGATGTCGAAGAAGCCCTGGATGGCCTCGGCGTGGAGGTCCAGGACGATGAGGCGCTCCGCTCCGGCCACCTGCAGGAAGTTGGCCATCAGCTTGGCCGAGATGGGGTCGCGGGCCTGGGTCTTCTTCTCCTTGCGCTGGTAGCCGTAGTAGGGCAGGACGGCGTTGATGCGGGCGGCGCTGGCCCGGCGCAGGGCGTCGAGCAGGATGAAGAGCTCCATGTAGTGCTCGTTGCCCGGGGGACAGGTGGGCTGGATGAGGAAGACGTCGTGCCCGCGCACCGACTCACCGATCTTGACGTCGAACTCCCCGTCGGCGAAGCGGGTGACCTCGAGGGGCGCCAGCGGCACCCCCACCTCCTCCGAGATCCGCTGCCCCAGGGCCGGGTGGGCCGACCCACAGAGCAGCATCAGGGGTCCCTCGGAGCCCCTCACTCCGAGCCCGCCTCCTTGGCCGGCCGGGCCCCGGCCCGCCTCCGCTCGGTCCAGCCCTCGATGTTCTGCTGAGCGGGACGGGCGATCCCGAGCGCGCCCGGGGGCACGTCCTCGGTGATCACCGATCCGGCGCCGGTGTAGGCCCGCTCGCCGACCCGCACCGGCGCCACCAGGACGGTGTTGCTGCCCAGGCGCGCCCCGCCCTCGACCACGGTGCGGTTCTTCTCCAGGCCGTCCCAGTTGGCGGTGATGCTGCCGGCCCCGACGTTGACGTCCGGGCCCAGCTCGGCGTCGCCGACGTAGCTCAAGTGGGGCACCTGGGAGCCGGGGCCGACCCGGCTGCGCACCACCTCGGTGAAGGTCCCCAGGTGGCTCTCCGAATCCAGCTCCGATCCGGGGCGCACGCGGTTGAAGGGTCCAACATCCACACCTTGGGCCAGCTTACAGCCGGTGAGCTGGGACCGGCCCACCCGGCAGCCGTCCCCCAGCTCCACGTCCCGGAGCTCGGCGAAGGGGCCGACGACGCAGTCCCGGCCGATCCGGCTGCGGCCCCGGATGACGCTGCCCTCGCCGATCCAGGTGTCCTCCCCCACCTCGACCTCGCAGTCCACCCAGGTGGCCTCCGGGTCGGCGACGGTGACCCCGCCCAGCATCAGGCGGCGCAGGGTGCGCCGCCGCATCGCCGCCTCGGCGGCGGCCAGCTCCAGGCGGTCGTTGACCTGGAGCGCCTCCTCGGCCTCCTCCAGCTCCACCAGCGCCACCCCC
Organism: Candidatus Dormiibacterota bacterium; assembly: GCA_030038765.1. Lineage (GTDB taxonomy): Bacteria > Chloroflexota > Dormibacteria > Aeolococcales > Bog-877 > Bog-877. Next base: position 3,693 of record JASHRA010000240.1, read on the forward strand.
GGGCCCAGCATCTGGGGCGCCCAGCTGAGATAGCGCTCACCCTGGGCGTTTTCGCTCCCGAGCCGCTCCAGGACCTCCCAGAGCCGGGGCAGGGCGAAGGCGTAGGCGCCGCAGTTGACCTCCGCCGGCTGGCCGTCCCAGGGCTCGTCCGCATCCTCGACGATGGCCTCCAGGGCGCCCCCCGGGGCCCGCCTGACGCGGCCGTAGCCGGCCGCCCTCTCCACCCGCGCGGTGAGCACGCTGGCCCCCGCCGTACTGGCCCGGAGGGCGGACAGCAGGCGGCCCAGGGACGCCGCCGAGAGCAGCGGCATGTCGGCCGGGAGCACCAGCGCCGCGGCCTCGTCGAGGAGGGCTGGCCGGGCTCGCAGGAGCGCGTCGCCGGTGCCCAGCGCGCGCTCCTGGAACACCACCTCGGCGCGGTCCTGGAGGGCCTCCAGGAGGTCCACCTGGGCCGGGCTCAAGACCGCCACCGGGGGCCTGCCGGTGGCCTCCAGAGCCGCTCTCAGGGAGTGCTCGATGAGGCTCAGTCCACCCACTCGGTGCAGCGCCTTGGGGCGCCGGGAGCGCATCCGCTTGCCCTGTCCGGCCGCCAGGATCACCGCCCGCGCGGACTGGCCTTCGCTCAATCTCCACCCCGGGGGCAGCCTGGTTTCCGATCTCCCCGACGGCGTTGGAGTATATCAACGGCCCGATCCCGAGCGGATCTGGGGGCCCGGCCCTGCGGTTTATGCTCCCCAGGTGGCCGAGGCATCCGCGGGCGCTGGGAGGCAGCTGGTCAGGAGCACCCGGCCGGCGCCGGGGGTGGCGCTGCTGACGCTGGACCAGCCGGAGCGGCGCAACGCCCTCAGCGACGAGCTGGCCCGGGACTTCCGGGAGCAGCTGGCCGCGGTCCGCGCCGAGCCGGCGGTGCGGTCGCTGGTGGTGACCGGGGCGGGCACCGCCTTCTGTGCCGGGGCCGACCTTGGCAGCCTGGCCCAGGGTGCCGGCTCGGCGGCGCAGCGCCGGGCCCTGCTGGGCGAGTACTACCGGACCTTCCTCGATCTGCGCTCGCTGCCCCTGCCGACGGTGGCGGCGGTGAACGGCGCCGCCATCGGGGCCGGCCTCAACCTCGCCCTCTGCTGCGACCTGCGGATCATGGCCGAGGGAGCGCACCTGGCCGCGCCCTTCCTGCGCCTCGGCATCCACCCCGGTGGCGGCGCCACCTGGATGCTGAGCCGGCTCAGCCCGGCCGGGGCCCGCGAGCTGCTCCTCCTGGGGGAGCCGGTGGCGGCACCCCGGGCCCTGGCCCTGGGCCTGGTGACCCGCGTGCTCCCCGCCTCGGAGCTGGAGACGGGGGCGCTGGAGCTGGCCCGGGCCCTGGCCGGGCTGCCGCGCAGCGTCATGGCCAACCTGCTCCAGGCCCTGGAGATGGCCGAGCGGGGCGACAGCCTGGAGGCCGTGCTCGCCTTCGAGACCGCCGCCCAGGCCGAGTCGCTGGCTAGCGAGGACGCGCGCGAGGGCTGGGCCGCGGCCCGCGAGCGGCGGGCGCCGCACTTCTCCGACGCCTGAGGGGGCGCAGCCGGGAGCTGGGGCAGAAGCTCTCCAGCACGCAGGCCTCGCAGCGCGGCAGGCGGGCCTGGCAGACCTGGCGGCCGTGGAGGATGAGGCGCAGGCTGAGCCCGGTCCACTCCCGGGGCGGGACCATGGCGCAGACCTGGGCCTCGATCTTGACCGGGTCCGAGGTGGTGACCAGACCGAGGCGGTTGCTGAGCCGGGTGACGTGGGTGTCGACCGGGAAGCCGGGCTTGTCGAAGGCCACCCCCAGGATCACGTTGGCGGTCTTGCGCCCCACCCCGGGGAGCTGGGTCAGCCCCTCCATGGTGTCCGGGACATCGCCCCCGAAGCGCTCGCAGAGCACCCTCCCCATGCCGATCAGGGAGCGTGCCTTGTTGTGGAAGAAGCCGGTGGCGTGGATCAGCTCCTCCAGCTCGGCTGGATCGACGGCGGCGTAGTCGGCGGCGCTGCGCAGGCGGGAGAAGAGCCTCGGGGTGGTGAGGTTGACGCGCTGGTCCGTGGTCTGGGCGGAGAGGATGGTCGCCACCAGCAGCTCCAGGGGGTTGCGGTGGTCCAGGGCGCAGGCGGCGGGGTAGACCTCGGCCAGGGCGGCGACCGTCGCCAGGGCCCGCTGCCGGGGGCTGCGCACGGGCTTCGGCGGGGCGGCTGGGGACTGCACCTTGGCGGCTCTCCTGGGTACCGGTTGGGAGCGGCGTCGGCCGCCCCGGGACGGCTATCCTGAACTGATGCTGCCGGGCCCACTCCGCCGCTCCGGGGCTCGACGTGGCGGCCGCCTCGCCACCACGTTAGCGGCTGGGCTCCTGCTGGGGACGCTCCTGGCCGGCTGCAGCCTCTTCGGCGACGTCGGCAGCCCCTACGACGCCCACCTCCAGGTGCCGCCCGGGAACAAGGTGGTGGAGCCGAACGCCAACCTGCAGATCCGGGCCGTCACGCCCGCCCCCGCCAACCCCCAGTACCGGGTGATCATCTACCACAACGTCAACACCGTGGGCGAGTTCGTGCCCGAGCACCTCACCGTCCCCGTGGGGTCGGTCGTGGAGTGGGTCTGGACCGACCAGTACGACCAGCACAACGTCTGGTGGTTCGACCAGGACCTCATCAACTCGCCGACCAAGGGCGCCGGCTACCGATGGGCGGTGAAGTTCGTGACGCCGGGCACCTACGACTACTACTGCACCCTCCACCCGGGCATGCTCGGAAGTGTGGTCGTCACTGGCTAGGCGAGCGCTGCGAGGGGTCCTGCTCCCGCTCTCGGGGCTGGGCCTGGCGGCGGTCCTGCTCTCGGCCTGCGTCGGCCCGGTGCCCGCCGCCAAGCACGCCCTGCAGTCCTGGCTGGACGACGTCGGAGCCCACTCGGTGGCCTACGCCTACACCCTGCTCAGCACCCAGGCGGCGGCCCGCACCGACTACGACGTCTTCTTCGACTACGTCAACGCCAGCGACGCCAACTACGCCATCGTCTCCACCCGCGAGGTCTCGGCCGAGGACGTGGAGGCGGTGGTCCGGGTCACGCCGCGCTCCGGGGGGCGCGTCACCCTGGTGAAGTTGCAGATGGTCGAGGAGGGCAACGCCGGGGACTGGCTGGTCAACGCCCCCTTCACCAGCGAGGGGGCGCGCGCCATGCGCGCCTTCCAGTAGCCGGTGACTAGCTGGGACTGAGTCCGGCCGCTCGCCCCCTCCGGCCCGGGCCCGGGGGCAGGTCGCTGCCCCGCTCCAGGAGCGGCAGGAGGTGGTCCGCGATGCCCTCCGCGCGCAGCTCGGCCCAGCCCTCCTGGGCGCTGACCGCCTTGCTGGCGACGAGCTGGCGGCCGCTGAAGTGGACCTCCCAGCCGGACGCCTCCAGGCGCCGGACCACGTCCGAGGCCACCGTCAGCCGCCGCTTCAGCCCACCCCCCACGGCGGCCAGGCGGACCGAGGGGGGAAGGCGGTCCGCCGTGGGCCGGTCGGGGAAGGCGAAGGAGCGGACCTCGAAGTAGGTCTGGAGCTCGGCCGAGATCGGCTCCTCGGTCACGGCCGCGTACTCCGCCTCGGGGCTGTGGAGCGGCTCCAGGACCAGCCTCACGGGAGCGGGGGCCCGAAGGGCAGCACCACCCCGACCCCGCTCCCGGGGCCGTTGAGGTCGGGGCCGGGGCTGCTGGGCGGGGTGAAGTTCTGCTGCTGGTTGATCAGCATCTGGTCGGTGATGAGGAAGGGCGACCGGCTGTCCTCGCGGATGTAGCCCATGAGGGCCATGATCAGGCTCACCGCCACGCCCACCACGATCAGGGCCACGGCCTGGCCCCGGCCCGCCGAGCCCCAGGTCAGGTGTCCCCGGCTGAGGTGCTTCAGGTAGACGGTGATGGCGACGATGGCGACGCCGGTGAAGGCGATCAGGGCCACCAGCTTGAAGGGGATCATCTCGCCCCAGGGGATGAGCAGGCCCCCCTGCCAGATGGGCACGTTGGCGTTGGCGGCGAAGACGTCCTCGTAGCTCCAGGCCAGCGACGACGGGGTGGAGATCAGCAGCCAGGCGGCCAGCGAGATGCCGGTGCAGACGGCCAGGGCGGGGGCGCGGACACCGCCGGCGCGGACCCGGCGCCAGAGGTAGTAGATGCCGACGGTGAAGATGGCGCCGAGGAGGAAGACCTGGAAGAGGAAGGCGACGCTGAGGCCGCCCAGCATCATGCTGTACCAGGAGGCGTAGGCGTGGAGCTGGATCTCCTTGGCGTACTCCCAGCCCACCAGCGGCTGGGCGATGGTGAAGCCGATCGCCCAGACCAGCCCGTAGTGGCCCATCCAGTCGGCGTAGGCGCGGCTGGTGCTGCCCTTGCTCCAGAGGATCCGGACCCCGCCGACCAGGGCGATCATGGCCCCGGCGAAGGCGATGTTGCCGACGAAGCGGTGGATCTCGAGCGGGATCATGGTGGGGTTGAAGATGTCCAGGGCCAGGTCGCTGGAGGGCCTCGGCGTGAGCATGTAGGAGGCCATCACGTCGATGCAGAACATCTGGATCTGGGCGTTGACGAAGAGGAGCAGCTCCAGACCCACCCGGAGCCCGCGCACGCCGCCCAGGCGCTGCCACTGGGAGTACAGCGTGTAGAGGCAGATGATCTCCCCGACGAAGGAGATCGCCTCCACGAACATGGGCCAGAAGAGGACCCGGAAGATGGTGTCCCAGAACACGCTCCAGAGGCCCAGGAACAGGATCATGACGGCGAAGATGGCCAGCGCCGAGCCGAAGGCGAAGGTGGCCCCGAGGCAGATCAGCAGGCCGTGGGCGAAGCGGTTGTGGCGCTCGTCCTTGCGCTTCCAGCCCATGAAGTCGCTGACCGCCAGGATCAGGTAGCCACCCTGCTGGAAGGCGGCGAACTGGATGTGGGTGAGCATCAGCAGGGCCACCAGGGCGGTGGCCACGCCGGTGGAGATGGGGATCTTGGACAGCACCGGCGCGCTGGCCCCGAGCAGGAACGGGTTCACAGGTTGAAGAGCCGGTTCACGGCCAGCAGGGCCTCGAAGATGAGGAAGAGGACGGCGAAGAGGGCCGGCGCCATCACCTCGGGCCGGCGCCAGGGCTCACGGTCGGGGGTGCGGTCGAGGAACGGCACCAGCATCAGCAGGGTGGTCCCGATGCCGGGGATGACGAAGACCCCGACCGGGATCATCCAGGCCTGGGGGAACTGGACCAGGATCTGGTCCAGGGGCAGGAAGAACCACTCCGGCGTGGGCACGTAGTTGAGCGCGGCCGGGTTGGCGGCCCGCTCCAGGGGCGCGCCCACCACCACCGCCATGACGAAGATCAGGATCACCAGCCCGAAGCTGAGGACGGCGTCCTTGAAGACCTGGGAGGGGAAGAACTGGTCGAGGTCGACGGGCACGGCGTAGCCGGGGTCGCTGGGGAGCGCCGGGTAGGGGGACTCGGCGTGGGCCATGCGCTCGGCGCGGTGCTGCTCCGACTCCACCTCCACCCCCTCGTAGTTGACCCAGGAGCCGTGCTCGCCGTGGCGCCGCAGCAGCACCAGGTGGAGCCCGATCAGCGGCACCAGCAGCGCCGGCAGGAGCCAGATGTGGATGGCGAAGAACCGGGTGAGCGTCTCCGGTCCCATCTGGGGGCCGCCGCGGAGGATCTCCTGGACCCAGTTGCCGAGGAAGGGGATGTAGTCGACCACGTGGGTGACCACGGTGGCGGTCCAGTAGGCGGCCTGGTCCCAGGGCAGCATGGCCCCGGTGATGCCCAGCCCCAGCACCAGGAGGAAGAGGACCACGCCGACGATCCAGTTGAGCTCGCGGGGCTTCTTGTAGGAGCCGCTGACGAAAGTACGGATCATGTGCAGGCCGATGACCACGAAGAGCACGTAGGCCCCCCAGAGGTGCATGCCCCGGACGATGGCCGCGAACTCGTCGTGGTGCTCGATGTAGTTGAGGCTCTCCCAGGCCTCGGTGGTCGAGGGCACGTAGGTCCAGAGCAGGAACATGCCGGTGACGATCTGGAGGACGATGATGATCAGGGTCGCGCTGCCCAGCGAGTAGGCCCAGGCGCCCCGCCGCGGCACCGCCTCGTAGAGCAGCTGGTGGGTGAGGTCGGAGACGCCGAGGCGCTCGTCCACCCAGCGGTAAGTGGTGGCCAGCAGCCCCGCCACGGGCCGGGTCAGGGTGGCGGCCAGGCGGCTGCGCTGGGGGGCGGTGGAGGCCTCCTTCATGGCTCGTAGAGCACGTTGCGGACGTACAGGGTGCTGTCCACCAGCTTGTGCTCGTACCTGAACAGGGGCCAGGGCGGGGGGCCGCCGATGTTGGTCCCGTCGATGCTGTAGAGCCCGCCGTGGCAGGGGCAGAGGAACTCCTGCAGGCCGATGTCCCAGTGCACGTCACACTGCATGTGGGTGCAGACGTTGGACAGGGTCAGCATCTCCACCGAGCCGTTGAGGTTGAGCTTGACGACGTAGACGGTGCGCGGCACCGGCGGCACCGACCAGCCCTCGTTGATGGGCAGGTTGACGACGTAGGCGGTGGGCACCCCGATGGGGACCCGGCTGACGTCCGCCACCATCACCCAAGGCGTCTTGCGCTTGGCGAAGACCGGGCTCAGCACCGAGCCCACGATGGGCGCGGCGATGAGCAGGGCGGTGCCGGCCCCGGCCACGTTGATGCCCATGATCATGAAGCGGCGGCGCGAGACGCGCCGCTGGGCCAGCTCCCGGGCCTCCTCAGCCACCGGCCAGCCCCACGATGCCGACCAGCAGGGCGAGGCAGATGCCGAGCAGGAAGAGCAGGGTGAAGGCCCCGGCGCCGCCGGCCAGCAGGCTCACCAGCGCCCCCTGCTGGCGGCTCAGCTCCCGCAGCCGCTTGAAGATCATCCAGCTGCCGGTCAGGGCGAGGGCGACGAAGGAGGTCACGATGAGCCCGAGGTACCAGGCGGACTCGAAGTCCTGGTAGTTCACGGCAGGTAGCCCCGGGGGGCGCTGAAGTTCTGGGCCGACTGGTGCAGGGTGAGCAGGCAGCTGCTGCTGCCGGTGGTGGCGTCGATCCCGCAGGGCAGCTTGGCGTTCTCCTTGATGACGCCCATGTAGAGCGAGAGCACCAGGGCGCAGACCCCGACCAGCCCGATGAGACGCCCGGCCACGGGGTTGATGCCGCCGGCGGCCCGGCCGTGGCGGATCGAGCCCAGGTAGCGCCAGAGGTTGGCGGCGGTGGCGAGGAAGGCGACCAGCAGGGCCACGTAGCGGAGGGCCACGAGGTTGGAGGGGATGATCGCCGCCGGCAGCGCCGTGCCCGCCATGCCGGCCAGGGCCACGATGGTGAGGGTGGCCCCGGTCTGGCTCTGGGAGCCGCCGCCCTCATGACGCCAGAAGACGAGGTTGGCGCCCAGCACCACCGCCGCCAGCAGGGCCACCTGGCCGATGAAGAGGGCGGCGGAGTTGAAGATGAAGAGGTTGTCGAAGGCGGGCTGGGCGCTGGACTTGATCGCCTCGGCGAGCAGGAAGCCGGTGATGGGCTGGGCCATGAGGAAGACCGATCCGATGGCGAAGTTCACCCGGGCCGCCCAGCGGTGGTAGGTGGCCTCGGGTCGGGCGCCGGCCCGGCGCGCCCGCCAGACTGCGATCCCGGCCAGCAGCAGGGGCGCCCAGGAGAGGTTGGCGGCGGCGTAGTGCAGCACCAGCCAGGGGTAGCTGGGCGTGAAGCCGACCCCCACGGCGCTGCCCGGGGTCAGGGCGTAGCCGTCCAGCTGGACGATGAAGAAGAGGAAGACGTACTGGATGGCGGCGAAGGCGAAGCCCACCGCCAGGTGCAGCCGGGGCCCCAGCCGGTCCCAGCCGTAGACGTAGAGGATGAGCAGGGGGACGCCGATGAAGAAGCTGGCGAAGGCGATGGTGAGGGGCAGCAGGAGCTGGTTCAGAAGGGTCGCGATGAGGCGGCCGTAGAGGCCGGTCAGGAGCACGACCCCGAAGACGGCCCAGGTCGCGCCCAGGCTGTAGAGGTAGAGGACCGAGCGCGCCAGGCCGTGGGCGTAGCGCAGACAGTTGGGGTCGCCGCCCCGGCGCTGGCCGGCGGCCTCCATCACCGGCGCCAGCGCCGCCGCGGCCAGGATGAAGCCGACCAGGGCGATGTGGATGAGGAAGACGGCGCCGATCGCGAGCTGGGCACCCAGGGTGCCGAAGGGCAGCTTCGGGACGGGCGTCACCAGCGAGCTCAGCACTCCCGCCAATGCTGACGGCAGCGACCGCCCCAAGGCAACTGCCCGAAGGGCCACTGCCATCGGCGCGGGCCGGCCCCCGCCGAGATCGAGGCGCCGATAATCCCGAGGTGGCCGAGCCGCTCGTCCTGGTCCACGGCGACGAGCCCTTCCTGGTGACGCGGGAGGGGCGGCGGCGGCAGCAGCTGCTCTGGTCGGAGAGCCTCTCCGAGCTGGACACCGAGGCCCTGCGCGGCCCGGTCGACGTGGACGAGGTGGCCCGCAGCGTGGCCACGCCGCCCTTCCTCTCCCCGGCCCGGGCGGTGGTGATCTGGGATCCCCTCCCGACCGGCGCCGAGGGCCGCTCAGCGCGGCTCCAGGAGGGCCTGCTGGCGGCCCTCGACCAGAGGCTGGAGACGACCTCGGTGGTGCTGGTGGTCCGGGCCCCGCTGACGGCCGAGTCGGCCCTGGCGCGCGCCGTGCGCGCCCGCGGGGGCGAGCTCAGCGCCCAGCTTCGGCCCCAGAGGAGGGCCGGCCGCGCCGAGTACGTCGACAGGCGGCTGCGCGAGCGGGGCCTCCGACTCGGGAGGGCCGCCCGGGAGCGGCTGCTGGAGCTGGCCGCGGGGGACCTGGAGCAGCTGGACCAAGAGCTGGAGAAGCTGGTGCTGTTCGCCGACGGCCGGCCGGTTTCGGACGAGCAGGCCCTGCTCCTGCTGAGCGCTCCCGCCAGCACCGCCGGCTACCGCCTCACCGACGCCCTCTTCGGCCGCCCCTCCCAGGTGGGCACGGTCCTCGGCGAGCTGCGAGCGCAGGCGGACTTCTCACCCCCCAAGGTGGTGGGGCTGCTGGCCAGCCAGTTCCGGACCCTCATCGCCTTCGCGGAGCCGGGCCAGGGGGCACGCCCGCCCGGCCTGCCGGACTGGAAGCGGAAGCTGATGCAGGAGCAGCTGGCGCAGGCGGGGGCGGCGCGGCTCCGGCGCTGGCTGGTGGAGCTGGCCGACCTCGACGCGGAGGTCCGCTCCGGCGACACCGAGGAGATGCCCGGCCTGGATGCGCTCCTGGCCCGCTTCGCCAGCGAGCTCTCAGCCAGCCGCGGCTGAGCGGGTCAGGCCTTGGCCTTGGGCTCCTGCCCGGCCGTCACGGCGGAGCGCCGCTGGCTGGCCGCCGTCCGCTCCGTCTTGGTGGCGGGGCGGCCCGAGCGCGCCGCGGTCGAGCCCCGGCGGGACGCCGCCGTGGACTTGGGCTTGGTCCCCTGGGCGGTGGCCCGACGCGTGCCGCCGGCGGTCTCGGCGGCCACCCCCCGGGCTGCCTGCCGCATCAGGCGGGACTTGCGCCGGGCCGCGTTGCGGGCGTGGATGACCCCGTGCTGGGCCGCCTTGTCGAGCGCCGACGCGGCCACCAGGACGAGCCGCCCGGCCAGCTCCGACTCCCCGCCCTTGATCTCACGGCGCGCCTTGGTGACGGCCGTCCTGACCGCCGAGCGGACGCGGCGGTTGCGCTCATGCTTGCGGGCGGAGGAACGTACCCGCTTTCGTGCCGAGCTGCTGTTCGCCAAGCCTCACCTGCTGGAAAATGGAGCGCCTGGGTCCCCGCCCGCGCGGAGCCCCGGCCAGCGCCGCAGTATAGCAAGTGCCGGCGAGATCGCCGGCCCGCCCCGGCTACAGTGACTGCCGTGCTGCGCCAAGGCCGGGCTCCCGCCAAGCTCAACCTGGCCCTGGAGCTGACCGGGCGCCGCCCCGACGGCTACCACCTCCTGGCGGCCGTCTCGCACACCATCGACTGGA
>JASHRA010000241.1 GCA_030038765.1 Candidatus Dormiibacterota bacterium
GGAGGGCGGCTTCTCCACCATGTCGGGGACCTGGAAGACGGGTCCCCCGCCCTCGACCCGGGCCACGCCGTAGCGGGAGATCTGCTCCCGGGCCACCCGCTTCAGGGCCACCACGGACTGGCCCGTCTGGGCGTGGACGTCCAGCATCTGGCGCAGCAGCGGGGGCGACCCCGAGAAGAGATCGTCGGGGAGCAGCACGGCCACCGCCTCCTCCCCCTCCAGGTGGGGCAGGGCGCAGAGGACGGCGTGGCCCAGCCCCAGGGGCTGCTCCTGGACCACGAACTCCACCCGGCAGAGCTCCGCGATCCGCCCCACCTGGTCCGCCAGCTCGTCCGCCCCGCGCTGGCGGAGCCTGGAGTCCAGCTCCGGGTCCGGAGCGAAGTGGGCCCGGATCAGGGCCTTGCCCGGGGCCGTGACGATCAGCGCCCGCTCGATGCCGGAGGCCACCGCCTCCTCGATCCCCCACTGGATCGAGGGCCGGTCCCCCACCGGCACCATCTCCTTGGGCAGGGCCTTGGTGGCGGGCAGGAAGCGGGTCCCCATCCCGGCGGCGGGGATCACCACAGTTCGGACCAGGGGCATCTCGGGGGATTCTGATAGGGAGGAAGGATCTGAGGCAAGCTCGGGAAGGCCAGCCCGAGGCGGCGGGTAGACCAAGGCGGTCAGCAGCTGCCCGCCGAGTAGGCAGGTGCCGGAGCCTCGCAACTGCCACTTCCGGCTGCTGCGTGGTCGTGGTGGGCGGCGGCCGGGCTCCGCTGGGTCAGCGACCCGGAGACGCGGTGCTCAACCCGTTCTGCTTGCAGGCAGCGATCAGGCGCTCGTCATAGGCGATCACGCGATCGACATCGAGGAGGATCGCGGTGGCCAGGTGGATCGCGCCGAGTGTGCGCAGCACGGGAGGGCCGACACGACGGGCGAGGCCGACCACCTCCCCGGTGATGAACCGTTCAGCAACGCCAGAGAGCGCTCCCTCGGCAGCGTCGCGCAACTCACGCTCGCCACTGGAACGGCCCTGGAGACGCGACCGCAGTGCGCGACTCACCTCGATCCAGGCGAGTGACGAGGAGAGGATCAGCGCACTCTCGGTGGTGTAGTCAGTGATGGCGCTCTCCAGAGCGTCGGATTCGGTCTCCGTCACCGCCCTCTTGATCAGAGCGCTGCTGTCGAGGTAGACGCGCACCTCAGATGCGGTCGTCCCGCTGCAGAAGATCGGCGCTGCTGACTCCTGGCGGCAGCGTCAGCCGGGTCAGGACCCTGCGGTACGGAACCCTCGGGGGCCGGACCGTCCCGGTGGAAACGAGCGCCTGCAGCTCACTGCGAGCGTCGCCCTGGACATCCAGGTTGAGATGCCGTCCGATAGCTTCACGCACAACTGCCTGCTGTGAGCGGCCTGTGCGCTCAGCCTCGTTCCGAATCGCCTCCTCCGTCTCGGGCCCGAGTCTCAAGTTCATGCTGAAATGATGGTACCACAAAGGTACCCAAAGTGGTACCTCACCATCCCTTCATGGCCGCTGTGGGAGCGGTACGGAGGTTCGGTCCCGATGCGGCCAGCGGACGACGAACTCTGCCACCAGCCCAAGCCGGCCGGGCCGCCTATCGCTGCTGGGACTCCACCAGCCGCCAGCGCAGCAGCACCACCCCCAGGGCGGCGCCGGTGGCCAGGGCCCCCATCGCCACCCAGGCCCAGGGCGGGAGCTGGCCGGCCGCCCGCCCGAACTCACCCCAGGGGTCGTCGAGGGCGTCGTTGAAGGTGATCGGGACCGGCGTCGTCCCCGCCCCCGCCAGGGCCCGCTCGTAGAGGCGGGCCTTGGTCACGGGGTGCAGGTGCGTCGGGGTCAGGGCGTCCACCAGCATCACGGCGGTCCGGGCCACGGCCCGGGCGGTGGGGTCGCCGGTGGGCGCCGGCCCCTGCCCCTCCAGCCAGCCGGCCAGCTCCGACGCGAGGCGCTTCTCGTCCCTTCCGTTCATGCGCTCACTCCTCCTCGGGCGCCTGGTCGCCGCCGCCGGCGGCCAGGTAGGGGGCGGACTGGAACTCGGGCCCGAGCCGGCGCTCCAGTGAGCGGAGGCCCCGGAAGATGAGCAGCTTGACCGCCCCCTCGCTCTTGCGCATGACCCGGGCCACCTCGGCGTTGCGCAGGCCGGTACCGAAGCGCAGCGCGATGGCCTGGCGCTGGTCCGGGGAGAGCTGGCGCACCGCCGCCTGGACCCGGCGCACCTGCTCCGAGCGCAGGGCCGCGTCCTCCGGTCCCTCGCCCGGGTCGACCATGTTCTCCGGGAGCGTGATCCAGCCCTGGCGGCGGTGGTCCCGCATGACCAGGTTGGCGGCCACCCGGTAGAGCCAGGCGGAGTAGGGGATGTCGCGCCACTCGAAGCGCCCGATCTCGGCGTAGGCGCGCATGAAGGTGGTGGCGGTGACGTCCTGGGCCCGCTCCCAGCTCCCCGTCTGGTGGTAGGCGAAGGCGTGGATCTGGTCCACGTAGCGGTCGTAGAGCTGGGCGAAGGCGGCCGGGTCGCGCTTGGCCGCCTCCACCATGAGGCGCTCCTCCTCCAGCTCCCGGGGACGCTTGCGCTGGGGCCGCCGCAGCGCGGGGAAGCGATGGGGGCGCGGGCGCGGCTCGATCGGGTCCGGGTCGGGCGCCTGGTCCTCGCTCACGCGGCCCCGGCCCGGCCCAGTCCCAGGGCCCGCGCCGAGTCGGCGAAGGCCTCCAGCGCCCGGTCCAGCTGCTCCCTCGTGTGGGCGGCGGTGACGATGGTGCGGACCCGGCCCTGGTCCCGGGCCACGGTGGGGAAGCCGATCGGGGAGGCGAAGACGCCGCGCCGGCGGAGCTGGTCCGAGAGCGCGGCGGCCCGCTCCGCCTCGCCCACGATCACGGGCGTGATCGGGGTCTCGCTGCGGCCGCAGTCGAAGCCCAGCCCCTCCAGCCCGGACTTGAAGTAGCGGGTGTTCTCCCAGAGCCGCTCCTGGAGCTGCGGCTCCTGGTCCATCACCTCCAGGGCGGCCATGCAGGCGGCCACCACCGCCGGCGGGTGGGAGGTGGAGAAGAGGAAGGGACGGCCCAGGTGGATGAGCGTGTCGCGCAGGGCCTGGGAGCCGGCCACGTAGCCGCCCAGGACCCCCACCGCCTTGCTCAGGGTGCCGACCTGGACCTCGACCTGGCCCTCGAGCTGGAAGTGGCTCACGGAGCCCCGCCCGCCCCGGCCCAGGACGCCCGAGGCGTGGGCGTCGTCGACCATCACCGCCGCCCCCGCGGCCCTCGCCCGCTCCACGATCTGGGGCAGGGGGGCGATGTCCCCGTCCATGCTGAAGACGCCGTCGGTCACCACCAGCACGCGGCGGGCGCCGTCCCGGCGCGCCTCCCCGAGGCGCTCCTCCAGGCCCTCCATGTCCTTGTGGGGGAAGAGGTACCGGCGAGCCTTGGTGAGGCGGATGCCGTCGATGATGCTGGCGTGGTTGAGGGCGTCGCTGACCACGGCGTCGGCCTCCTCCAGGACCGAGCCCAGGACGGCCAGATTGGCCGTGTAGCCGCTCTGCAGGGTGAGCGCCGCCTCCGTCCCCTTGAACTCGGCCAGGCGGCGCTCCAGCTCCTCGTGCAGGCTCTGGGTCCCGGCGATGGTGCGCACCGCGCCCGAGCCCGCCCCCCACTTCTCCGTCGCCTCGACGGCGGCCCGGACCAGCCGGGGGTGGGTGTTGAGCCCCAGGTAATTGTTGGAGCAGAGGTTGATGTAGCGCTGGCCCTCGATCTCGACCTCGGCCCCCTGGGGGCCCTGGAGCACGGTGAGGGGGCGGAGGCGCCCCTCGCGCCGGAGCTGATCCAGGCCCTCGGCCAGGCCCCGCTCGAAGTCAGTCATGGGTGCCACCCTCCGGAGGATAGAGCACCACCTTGCCCACCTCCCCGGAGCCGGCCAGCCGGGCCGCCTGCTCGAAGTCGGAGAGCGCGAAGCGGTGGGTCAGGATGGGGCTGACGTCGACCCGGCCGGAGCTGAGGTAGGCGCTGGTCTGGTCCCAGGTCTCGAACTGGCGCCGCCCGGTGACACCGTAGATGGTGATGCCCCGCATCACCACCGTGCTGGCCAGGTCGAGGCTGATCTCACCGTCGCCGATGCCGAGCAGGCTGATCCAGCCCCCGGGGCGGAGGCTGCGCAGGGCGGCCTGGATGGCCTGGGGGTGGCCCGACATCTCCAGCACCGCGTCCGCCTCGCCCCGGCAGGCGCGGCGCAGCTCCTCCCCCAGGTCCGCTCCGGCGGTGCTGTCCAGGACCGCGTCGGCGCCCATGCGCAGGGCCAGGGCCAGGCGCTGGGGGACGCGGTCCACCGCCACCACCCGGGAGGCCCCTTCGGCGCGGGCGATACCGACCGCGGCCAGCCCGATGGGGCCGCAGCCGGTGACCACCACCACCTGGTCGCGGAGCCGGCCCTGGGCGGCGGCGTGGACGGCGTTGCCCATCGGCTCCTGGAAGGCGACCACGGCCGGGTCCAGCCCCTCGGGCGCGACCCGGCAGTTGCGCGCGGGGACCACCGCCAGCTGGGCGAAGACGCCGTCGGTGTCCACGCCCAGGATCCTCGTGTTCTCGCAGGAGTGGTAGTCGCCGCGGCGGCACTGGGGGCAGCTGAGGTCGACCAGGTGGCTCTCCACCCCGACCAGGTCGCCCTCCCGCAGGCCCTCCACCCCCTCCCCCAGCTCCAGCACCCGCCCCGCCATCTCGTGGCCCAGGACGCGGGGCGGGTGGACCCGGGCCGCCGCCCAGGGGTTCCACTCCAGGATGTGGAGGTCGGTGCCGCAGATGCCGGTCGCCACCACTTGGAGCAGCGCCTCGCCGGGCCCGGGCGAGGGCTCATCGACGGCGGCCCAGGCCGCCCCCGGCCCGCTCCCGGTCTTCACCACCGCCTGCACCCTGGCTCTGCCTCCGTGCCCTTGGGACCCCTCGCCGGGGCCGACTAATGATGGGGCCAGTCGCGCCTCCCCGTCCGGCGGGGGATCGGATATCGTGGGCCGATCCGGGGCCGCCCGGAACTCTGAAGGGGGTCTTAGGAGGGACTCAGATGGTCCGGGCGTACATCTTGATGACGCTGGAGCCGGGCAAGGCGATGGACGTGGTGGGACGCATGCGCCAGGAGCCCGGGGTGACCCAGGTGGACGCCATCACCGGGGAGTACGACGCCATCGCCCAGGTCGAGGCCAAGGACGTGAGGGGGATCGGGACCCTCATCGTCGACCGCCTCCAGGGCCTGGGCGGGGTGATGCGCACGGTGACCTGCCTGGCCGTGGAGTAGGCCCGGAGCCGGAGGGACGCCGGCCGTCGCCGCCGGCGCCGTGGGAGGGGGAATTGAGGTCAGCTGGGCTCCGTCTGGGCACGCTCCTCGTGGCCGGTGGCCTGCTCGCCGCCGGCGGAGCGGCAGCGCCGGCCGCGCTCGGGGCCTCAGGCGGAGCGGCAGCTCTCTCCCAGCTCGTGGTCTCGTCCGTCAGCTTCGTCTCGCCGGAACTGGGATGGGCGCTGGGGAGCCGCCCCTGCGGGACTGTCTCCTGCCCCGAGGTGGCGCGGACCCGGGACGGGGGCCGGAGCTGGGGCCTCGTCGGGGCTCCCCGGGTCGCCTCCAGCGTCGACGGTCTGTCCAGCGTCCAGTGGATCTACTTCGCCAATTCCAGGGATGGCTGGGCCTTCGGCTGGCAGCTCTGGTCCACGCGGGACGGCGGCTCGCGCTGGGCCCGGGTCCCCGGGTTCGGCAGTGACCAGGCCGCGGCCCAGGCGGTGGGCAGCGCGGGGGGCACCGGCTACGTGGTCCTCTTCGACCACTCGGATCCCGCCACCGGGGTGAGGATCGCCAGCAGCCGGCTGGGGAGCAAGCGGTGGCGGCGCTCTTCGACCGAGCTCCCCCTCGGCGCCGGGCCCATGCCCTGGGCTCAGCTGGTGGTGGAGGGAAGCTCCGGCTGGGTGCTGCAGCAGAATGAGCCCCTGGTCGCGGGAGCGCGCCTCTCGGGTGGCTCGTGGACCTCCTGGACGCCGCCCTGCGCTGCCGCCGGCGGCCCCGTCAGCCTGGCCGCGGCCAGCTCAACCGACCTGGCCGTGG
>JASHRA010000242.1 GCA_030038765.1 Candidatus Dormiibacterota bacterium
CGTCCCGGCCGCGGCATCGGGGCGGTGCTGCCCGAGGCGCTGCGCTCGGCGGGGGCGGTGGGCGTGCTCCTGAACCACGCCGAGCGGCCCCTCGACCGGGAGCGGCTGGCCGCCACCGTGGGCCGCGCCGGGGAGGTGGGGCTGGCGACGCTGGTCTGCGCCGCCGACCTGCCGGCCGCCCTCGAGATCGCCCGGCTCGGGCCCGGCGGGATCGTGCTGGAGGCGCCGGACCGGATCGGCACCGGCTCGCCGGAGCGGCCCTCGGCGGCCGGGATCGCGGCTCAGGACGGGGCCGTCTGGGAGGTGGACCCGGGCATCCGGCTGCTGCACGCGGCCGGCATCGGCGGTCCCCGGGACGTCTTCGAGGTGATGGCGGCCGGGGCCCAGGGGACGGGTTCCACCAGCGCCGTCTTCGCCGCCCCGGACCCGGCCCAGGCGCTGCGGGAAATGATCAGAGCCGCCCGCGAGGGGTGGGACGCCAGAGCAACCGAGGTGATGCGGCGATGAAGGTCTACCACGACGTGATCGATGTCCCGGCCGCCCGCAGCCCGCGCTTCGTCGACCTCACCGAGGAGGTGGTGGCGGCGCTGGGGAGGTCGGCGGTCCGCGACGGCGTGCTGGTCGCCTTCTCCCAGCACACCACCTGCAGCGTCCTGCTCCAGGAGGCCTCCGACGACACCGACTACTGGGGCACGGAGTTCCTGATGCAGGACCTGGTGACGGCGCTGGAGAAGATCATCCCTACCTGCCGCACCCAGGGGCAGTACCAGCACCCCGGGCCCAAGCACATCGCCGCCGCCCTGGGCCGGGAGGAGCAGGCCGCCTGGTCGCTCAACACCGACGCCCACCTCCGCTCACTGCTGCTGGGGCGCTCCCAGACCGTGCCCGTGGTGCAGGGACGGCTCGTCCTCGGGGACTTCGGGCGCATCTACTTCGCCGACTTCGACCACACCCGCTCCCGCGCCCGCGTCCTGCACGTGCAGGTCCTGGGGGAGTGAGCGGGGCTTCGCCCCCCAAGCTCTGCTCCAGCGCGGCCCGGCTCTGACCCCGGGTGCGGACCGTACTGCATCTCGATGCGCTCATGTGTGCATCCAGATGCGCTAGACTGCGCGGGTGCGCACCACGGTGGACCTGGCCCCGGACGTGGCCAAGGCGGTGAGTGAGCTGCGACGGCGAAGCTCCATGGGCCTCAGCGAGGCGGTCAACGAGCTGGCCCGGGCCGGCCTGGCCGCCCGGGCGCCGAGTACGCACTTCCACCAGCGCTCGGCCAGCCTCGGCCTGCGCGTGGACGTCAGCAACGTCGCCGAGGTCCTGGAAGTGTTGGAGCAGGCCGACCGCGACTGATGATCCTCGATGCCAACGTGCTCCTCTACGCTGTGGACCGTGACAGTCCCTGGCAGCCCCGGGCCGCCGGATGGCTCGAGTCACACCTATCGGGGCCGGCTCGGGTGGGCTTCCCCTGGCCCAGCCTGCTGGCCTTCCTCCGCATCGCCACCCACCCCCGGGCCCTGCGCTCCCCGCTCGACGGCACCACTGCCTGGAGCTTCGTCGCCGACTGGCTGGCCTGCCCGGTGGCCTGGATCCCGGCGCCCGGCGAGGGCCACGCCCAGCTCCTGGCCGAGCTCGTCGCCAAGCACGATCTGCGCGGCAACCTGATCCCGGACGCGCACCTGGCCGCGCTGGCCTTGGAGCACGGGGTCCCGGTCGTCTCCACGGACAGCGATTTTGCCCGGATGCCCGAGGTGATCTGGATCAATCCCATGCGCTGAGGGGACCGCCCCGATGGCGCCGCGGCACCCTCCCTGCGGGCCGGCGTCGGCCACGGAGGCGCCCGCTGGCGACCCCCGCGGGCGCCTCAGAGGGGCAGCCGCGTCCAGTGGTGGCCGCCGTCGACGGTGCGGAGCAGGGTGCCGGCGTCGATGGCCACGCCGAAGTTCGGGGTGGGGAAGTCGAAGTCGGTGACCGACTGCAGGTTCCCGGAGTAGGCGGTGCTCCAGCTGGCCCCGCCGTCGAAGCTGGCGTAGATGTCGGCGGCCGAGCCTGTGATCAGCACCGTGGGTCTCGGCTCGGCCAGCGCTCCGGCGTCGAAGCCGTTGATCAGACCCGGCGCCGGCTCGGACAGCATGCTGAAGGAGGCGCCGGCGTCGTCCGAGATCCAAAGGCTGCCCTCGGTGCTGGGAGGGGAAGCGCGGCTGGGCGCGACGCAGGCCACGGCCAGGTCGGTTGAGCTGGCCGCGGCCAGGCTGACGGGGCCGCCGGCGGCAGCGCAGGGCGGCGTCCAGGAGGTCCACGAGCCACCCGAGAGGCGCGCTCCCGCGACCAGGGGCTCATTCTGCTGCAGCACCCAGCCGGAGCTTCCCTCCACCACCAGCTGAGCCCAGGGCACGGGCCCGGCGCCGAGGGGGAGCTCGGTCGGAGAGCGCCGCCACCGCTTGCTCCCCAGCCGGCTGCTGGCGATCCTCACCCCGGTGGCGGGATCCGAGTGGTCGAAGAGGACCACGTAGACGGTGCCGCCCGCGCTGCCCACCGCCTGGGCCGCGGCCTGGTCACTGCCGAACCCGGGGACCCGGGCCCAGCGCGAGCCGCCGTCCCGCGTGGACCAGAGCTGCCAGCCGAAGGCCCAGCCATCCCTGGAATTGGCGAAGTAGATCCACTGGACGCTGGACAGACCGTCGACGCTGGAGGCG
>JASHRA010000243.1 GCA_030038765.1 Candidatus Dormiibacterota bacterium
GGAGGCCGAGGGCGGCCAGCCCGAGGGCCAGGTTGACGCTGAGGAAGGTGCGCCCCGGGGCTCCCGTGGCCCCGGTGACGGCCAGGCCCTGGCCCAGTTCCCGGGGGACCGCGTCCGACTGCCGGCCGGGGTCCACCGGATGGCTGGCCCGCGGACGCCGGGCCGGGAGACCGAGGCGCACCGGATCAGCCGGCGGCTCTGCCGCCGACCGCGCTGCAGCTCCTGGCCGCCGTGCCCCGACGGATCGCCAGGAGGGCCTGGTAGGGGTCGGAGATGGCCTGCTCCGTGCCCTCGCAGGCGAGCGCGCCGGCCGGCACCGCCCAGATCGACTGGGTGGCGTCGATGAGCAGCCAGGGCGCCACCTGGGCCGGTCGCACCGAGATGGTGAGCGTGCGGGCGCCGGAGTTGGCGGCCAGCACCGCCACCGACTGGGCCAGGGGGACGACGCAGCCGTCCGCGCCTCCGCCGGAGCCGCAGAGATCGGTACCGGGGTCAGCTCCGCCCGCCTCCGGGCCGGAGACGGCGAAGAGGTCGACGCGGTCGCCGGCGGAGAGCCCGGCCGGGATGAAACTGAGGTTCAGGGTCAGCTGGCGGAGGGAGGAGCCGTCGCCGTAGGCGAGGTCGTTGCGCAGGATGAGGGTGCCCCGAGGGATGGTCACCAGTGCGACCGCGCCGCCCACGGAGCGGTAGTCGCTCTCCGGGATGGCTTCGCTCTGGGCGCCGGCACCGAGATGGACCAGGGCGCCTCCCGGAGCCAGGTCGGCGGTGGTGGCCTGCAGCACCTGGCCCACGGCGATGGTCCGGGCCGCGACCAGGACGCGGGTCTCCGAGCTCTGGGCCTGGAGACCGAGGAGGAGGAAGCCGGCCAAGGCGACACAGAAGGTCACGAGTCCGAGTAACACCGCCGCTCGCCGCCTCACCGGCTTCCCCCCAATCTGACGCCCCCAGCCCCCTCGGGGCGATGCCGCTGCCGGAGTGTCGGCATCTGGGATTTCGTCACCTCCCAGGGGCCGTCTTGGGGCTCGTGGGGAGTGACGGTTTCGTAACCTAACACTTGGAGCGCCGTCACGCAAGCAGGGGCGGGGCGGGAGCTCACGCCGCCACGGCGGAGAGCAGGTCGCGGCCATCGCTCCGGAGCCTGCAGATGGCCCGCTTGTAGAGGCCGCGGACCCGCTCCCGCGGCACCCCCCAGGCGTTGGCGATCTCGCGGGTCGTGCGCCCCTCGATGAGGTGGGCGCGCACCACCCGGGCCTGCCCGGGGGTGAGCCGGGAGAGCATCAGCTGGATCGATTCCGCCTCGCAGACGCTGGCGGCGGGGTCGGCGGAGGCGTCACCGAGGGACTCGTGGGAGGGGTTCTGCTCCAGCAGCGCCTCGAGCGAGGGTCCCGCGTAGCGGGCCCGGACCTCGTCCGCCTCCCAGCGGTGGTGCCAGCGGTGGAAGGCGATGCTGCGCAGCCAGGCCCGGAGGCTCGCCTCCCGCTCGCCCTGGAAGGTGCCGATCCGGACCAGGGCGGTGGCGAACACGTCCTGGACCAGGTCCTCGCGTTCCTCCGGCGAGCGGCGCCAGAAGCAGCGCTCCACGTCTCCCCTGAAGGTCGAGAACATCCAGGTGAGAGCCTCTGCCCGACCCTCACGGAGATCCTCCACCCGAATTGCGAAATCGGCATCGCTCACGTCGTCGCCCTCCCCAACAGACCCGCTCGGGCCGAGGTCCGCAGTCTCCTGGCGGGTCCGCCCGCGCCCCTCCCCGGGATTGCACGGCGTCCTCCCCGCTTGGGCACCGAAGGGGCACCGATCCCCCCTGGCCCACGCCCCAGCGCCTAACCTGATGCGGGGCCAGAGGGGGGAACAGCGATGGCGGGTGATCGAGCGGACGTGCTGGTCGTGGACGACGACCCGGAGGCCCGGCGCGCGCTGCAGCGGCTGCTGGGGGCGGATGGGCACCGCGTCGGCTGCGCCAGCGGCGGCATGGAGGCCCTGGAGCGGATCGCCCGGGACCGGCCGGCCTGCGTGGTGCTGGACTACGCCATGCCCGAGGTCTCCGGCCTCGAGGTTCTGCGCAGCCTGCGCGCGGCCGGGGACCAGACCCCAGTTCTGATCCTCAGCGCCAAGCGCGACTCCTATGACAAGGAGGCCGGCTATGGCGGCGGGGCTGACGTGTACCTGGGCAAGGACGAGGACCCGGGCGTCCTCCGCGCCGCCGTGCGCCGCCTCCTGCAGCGCCGGGGCGAGGCGCCGGGCCGGATCACCGCCGGGGCCCTGGTCCTCGATCCCGACACCTGGTCCTGCAGCGTGGACGGCCGGCCGGTGAGGCTGCCCCCGCGGCTCTTCCGGCTTCTCCACGCGCTCGCGTCCCAGCCGGGCAGGGTGATCCGCAAGGAGCAGCTCGTCTACCAGGTCTGGGGAGTGAACTCCGACGTCTACAACCGGGCCGTCGACAACGCCGTGGTGGAGCTGCGGCGCCTGCTCGGCGACAGCAGCGCCGCCCCCCGCTTCGTCGAGACCGTTCGGGGCGTCGGCTACCGGTTCGCGGCCGGTCCGTGAGCAGGACCACCTGGCGCGCCGTCGGGACCGGCGTCCAGGGCCCCTCGGACGTGTCGGCGCAGATCGTCTGGGGCGCGCTGGCCGGCATCGCGGTCCTCGACCACGCGGGGCGGCTCGCGTACGCCAATCCCTCCTTCCGCCAGGACCGTGCCTTCAGCGGGCTGGTGGACGCCCAGGGCTACCTCACCGACGGCACCCTGGAGCGGGCCCGGCGTCGAGCCGTGGAAGGGCGCCCCGGATCGTCCAGGACGCTGACCATCGGTAGCCCGGCTGACGGGGTGGAGGCGGAGCTGATCCCGCTCCGAGCGGCGGAGGAGTGGTCCGCGCTGGTGGTTCGACATCGTGCCTCCGGCTTTCACCAGGGACTCGCGCCCACCAGCCCGGCGCTGATGGTCCACGAGCTGCTGGGAGCCATGCTGCCGCTCAACGAGACGCTGGACGAGCTGACCCGGCTGGCAGAGGACGGACCCGACCCACTGCGGGCGGCCGTCGCCCGCCAGGCGAGGTCCCTGTCTCGGCTGCGCGGGCTCGTGACGGCCCTGGGCGACCTCAACTCCGCCGCCGAGCTGGAGCGGGCGGACACTCGGGGCGAGCCGGTGGACCTGGCGGAGTTGGTCAGGGACGTGGCAGACCAGTTCCGCGACCTGGCCGCCGCCAGCGGGCACGATCTGGAGGTGGAGCTCGAGCAAGGGCTGCCGCCCCTGCCCGGTCACCGCCTCCTGCTGGCCCGGGCCCTGGCCAACCTCGTGGACAACGCCATCAAGTACGCTCCGGCCGGCTCCCCGATCCAGCTCAAGCTACGCCGCCAGGGTGCCCTGGCCCTGATCGAGGTGGCCGACCAGGGGCCGGGAATACCTCCCGGCGAGCAGGAGCGCGTCTTCGAGGAGTTCGTGAGGCTCCCCCACGCCATCGAGGGCGGGGCTCCGGGAACCGGCCTGGGCCTCGCCGTGGCTCGTCGGGTGGCCGAGGGCCACGGCGGCTTGATCTCTCTGACCAGCCGCCCCGGCGGCGGAGCCGTCTTCGCCCTGACATTCCTCCTGGGGCAACGCGGGACTTGACGCGGCCCGGGGCTCCGCGGCAGGTCGCCCATGCCCGGGTTGCGGCACTCGGCTAAACTCAGGCCCGGGCCCGCATGGCTCAATTGGCTAGAGCAGGGGACTCTTAATCCCAAGGTTCCAGGTTCGAGTCCTGGTGCGGGCACCACGGTAGTTTGAAGTCGAGTTTGAAGGTTGGCCAGCGGCGCCCCATTTCCGGTCTCTGAACTCGATTTTTGGGGCTCTTGCCACCTGGGGGTAGCGCCACGACGCTCCCAACACGGGGTTTGGCCGAGCCCTTGTAAGTCGAAGCAGGCTCGAGGGCGTACTCGATCCTCAGATCGGCAAGGCCGCTGGCGACGGGACCGCTGCTGCGGCTA
>JASHRA010000026.1 GCA_030038765.1 Candidatus Dormiibacterota bacterium
GCTCCCCCCTGCCGGGCGGCCCAGCTCGCCGGGGCGCGCGGGCCCGACGCCGGCCTGACCGGCCAGCAGCTGGCGCTCGACCTCGTCCTCTGGGACCACGGCGCCACCGCCTGCCGGCTCGGCGGCAGCCCCTCGCTGCGACTGACGAGCGCGACCGGCGCCGCCCTCCCGGTCTCGCTCCAGACCGGCCTCAGCCAGCTGGCCGATGGCATGGGCCCGGCCCAGCCGGTCCTGCTGCGTGCCGGCCAGTCCGGGCCGGGCCCGCTCGGGGCGCCGCTGGCCGGCGAGGCCGACCTGGTCGTGATCTGGAGCCCGGTCCTGGACGACGGGCCCGACTGCCCCGGGGCCAGACCGGTGGCGGCCGAGGCCCAGGTCGGCGTCGCGGGTGGCGTCGTGCCCGTGGGCCTGGTGCCCGCGGCGGGGCAGCTGGAGACCCCCTTCGCCCCCTGCGAGGGCATGGTCGGGGTGGGCCGCTTCCAGCCGAGCGGAGCGGCGCCCAGCCCCAGCCCCGCGCCGACGCTCCTGGGAGCGCGGCTGGTGGCCCCTGGGCGGGTCCGGGCGGGCTCGGTGCTGCACTTCCGGGTCGTGCTCCGCAACGCCTCGCGCACCCGGATCGACCTCACCCGGCGCTGCGCCGGCTACAGCGCCTCCGCCAGCGCCAGCGGCTACCTGGTCAAGGAGGCGCACCAGCTCAACTGCGCCGCCGCCGGCTCGATACCGGCCGGCGGCAGCCGCACCTTCGCCATGGAGCTGGCGACGCGTCGCAGCCGGATCTCGCGCCGGCTCCGCCTCAGCTGGTCGCTGCTGCCGGGAGCGGACCTGGCGCTCTCCGATCCCTCGGGCGCCCAGGCCAGGGTGCGCCTGCTGGCCTCGGGCGCCGGCTGAGCCCGGCTCGCACGGGTCGGGGGAGGGATCAGCCGGGAAGGAGCCGGACGGCCCGGTGGGAGCCCACCTGGAGCACGTCGCCCGCCTCCACCGTCACCGGCCGGCGCCAGTCGGCGAGCCGGCTGCCGCCCAGCTGGACGGCGCCCGCGCTCACCAGCCGGCCCGCCTCGCTGCGCGACCTGGCCAGCTCGGCCGCCACCAGCAGGTCACGCGGGTCCCACTGGGGGCGCGCCGGGAGGCGCACCTCGGCCACCCGGCTGGGCAGCTGGTGGTCGCGGTGGACGCGGAAGAACTCCTCCCGGGCGGCCAGCGCCGCCGCCTCGCCGTGCAGTCCCGAGACCACCAGCTGGGCCATCGAGGCCTTGGCGTCGCGGGGGTTGAGCCGCTCCAGGTCGAGCTCCCGGCGCAGCTCCGAGAGCTGCTCCGGGGAGGCGTCCGTGAGCAGCTCCAGGTAGCGGAGGATGAGCTGGTCCGGGAGCGACATGAGCTGGCCGAACTGCTGCTCCGGCGGATCCGCCACCGCCACCGCGTTGCCCAGCGACTTGCTCATCTTGCGCTCCCCGTCCAGGCCCTCCAGCAGGGGCACGGTGACGATGTCCTGGGGCGGCTGGCCGTAGGCGATCTGCACCTCGCGGCCGCGGAGCAGGTTGAAGAGCTGGTCGCTGCCGCCGAGCTCGACGTCGGCCTCCACCGCCACCGAGTCGTAGCCCTGGAGCAGGGGGTAGAAGAGCTCGTGCACCCCGACCGGCAGCCGGGCCCGCATGCGCTGCTCGAAGTCCGCCCGCTGCAGCAGCTGGGCCACGGTGGCGGCGTTGGCCAGGCGCAGCACCTGGGCCAGGTCGAAGCCGTCGTACCACTCGCTCTGGCGGCGCACCTCGACCTGGTCCGGGTCGACGACGCAGAAGAGCTGGTCCAGGTAGGTCCTGGCGTTGGCCTCCACCTGCTCGGTGCGGAGCTGGGGGCGGGTGGCGGAGCGCCCGCTGGGGTCCCCGATGCGGGCGGTGTAGTCGCCGATCACCAGCACCGGCAGGTGCCCCGCCGCCTGCCAGCGCCGCAGCAGCCGCATCGGCACCGTGTGACCCAGGTGGAGGTCGGGAGCGCTGGGGTCGATGCCCCACTTCACGCGCAGCCTCTCGCCCGACTCCAAGCGCCGCTCCAGGTGGGGCCGGCTCTCGCAGTTGACGAGCCCGCGCAGCAGCTCCTGGGCCCGGCTCACGGGCCAGAGCCTACCGTAGCCACGGCCGCCCGGCCCAGCTCACGACCCAGTTGGCGATCCCATTTTTGGCGCCGTGGTGCTAACGTGGGTGTCGTAGTTCCGGTCCTGACGGAGGTATCTACGATGCGAACCGTCTGGAGCTTCCTGAGGCACACTCGGGCGGAGTAAGCCGCCCTCCGGAGCCAGGGGTGCGGGCCGCGCGCATGGGGGCGGGTCCGCAGCGTTTCGGCTCCGGCGAAGGGCGATCCGGATCCCCATGTTGGTTCCGGCTTATCCGCCGGACTGGGTGCCGAGGCACCACGAATCAATGGGCGAGCCCTACGGGGCTCGCTCTCTTTGTGCCCCGGCTCTAGCCGGCGGCTCCCGGCCCCGGCCCGGCGTCGGGCGTCCCGGCCGCGGGGCCGGCGCCCCCAACTCCCCGGGTGGCCGCCTCCAGCAGGGCGGCCACCCGGGGATTGAGGCGGCGGAGGCCGAGGTGGTCGTACCAGAGGGTCACGGAGCTGCCCACCGCCAGCCACACCGCGAGCCCGACCGCGGTCAGCACCAGTCCGCGGTCGAGCCCGGCGGCGCCGCTGGAGTCGAAGTAGAGGATGGCCCGGACGGCACCGAGGATCTGGTGCATCGGCTCCACGTTGGCCACCAGCTGGAAGAAGCCGTTGAGCGCCTGCAGCGGGACCGTCCCACCCGAGGACGCCAGCCCCAGGTAGACGAACATGAGTAGGGCCAGGAACTGGCCCATGGCCCCCAGCGAGGCGAAGAGCGCCAGCGTCCCCACCGCTACCGTGGCCGCCGCAAACCAGGCGTACATCCAGAGCGCCGGCCAGCTGGGCGCGTCCATGTGCAGGAGCCCGACCGAGACCGCCAGCAGGAGCCCGGTCAGGACCAGGGTGGTGGGCAGGACCACGACCCACTTGGTCAGCAGCGTCTGCCAGCGGCTGATCTCGCGCGGGAGCAGCTGACGCCAGAAGGGGCCGACGTCGGTGGTGGCGTAGCCGAGGGCCGCGTCCACCGAGGTGTTGACGATGACGGCCCCGAGGAAGCCGCACATCATGATCAGCAGCGCGAGGTAGAAGGCGCTGAGCCCGACCGCGGCGTGGGACGGCAGGGGCCGGAAGCTGACCTCCGAGATGGTCACCGGGTCGGCCAGCAGGGCCCGGGTGGGGCTGTCGGGCGCCGACTCGGAGAGGAGCTGCTTGCCGATGTCGCGCGAGACCGCGCTCAGCGCGGGCTCCAGCACCCCCTCGGCCAGGCTCACGCCGAGGCTCCCGGCCCGGATGTTGGCCAGGATCTCGATGGTGGGCGGACTGCTTCCGCCGCCGGACCCGGCCGGGGCGACCAGGGCCAGGGTCGAGGCGGTGAAGTCGCTGGGGATCACCACCGTGGCGTAGGCGCCGTCGCGGTTCATCAGTGCCTCCGCCCCGCTCCGGCTCAGCTCGGAGATGGCCAGCCGCTCGGTCACGGCCCGGGTCCCGGTCAGGGCCTTGACCACCCGCTGGCCCAGGTTCACCTGGCCCGAGGGGGTGGTGGCTCCGCCGTCCTGGTCCACCAGCGCCACCGGGAGACCGTGCAGATGGGCCGCCGGGTCGACCAGGGCGCCGAAGTAGAAGGCGGTCATCAGCACGACCAGGAA
>JASHRA010000244.1 GCA_030038765.1 Candidatus Dormiibacterota bacterium
CCGGCGAGACCGGGGCCGGCAAGTCGGTGCTGCTGGCGGCGCTGGGGCTCTGCCTCGGGGAGCGGGCCGACCCCGAGCTGGTGCGGCGGGGGTCGGAGCGGGCCAGCGCCAGCGCCGCCTTCAGCGACGCCGGGGAGCGGGTGGCCGAGCTCTGCCGCCAGCTGGGCGTGGACAGCGGCGAGCTCCTGCTGCTGACCCGGGAGCTGGCCGCGGCCGGGCGCAGCAGCGCCCGTGCCAACGGCGCCCTGGTGCCGGTCTCGACCCTGCGCGGGCTGGCCCAGCTCCTGGTCGACATCCAGGGCCAGGGCTCGCTCTCCATCTGGCTGCGCGAGGGTGAGCAGCGCAGCGCCCTGGACGCCCTGGGAGGGACCCGCTCGGCGGCGCTGAGGGAGCGCCTGGCCGGCCTCTTCGCCGAGCGCCAGGAGAACCTCGCCCGGGGGCGGGATCTGGAGGAGCTGGGCCGGCGCCAGCGGGGGGAGCTGGACCAGGCCCGGCTCGACGTGGAGGAGCTGGAGGCGGCACGGCTGCGCCCCGGCGAACTGGCGGAGCTGCGCTCGGAGAGGGAGCGGCTGCGCCATGCCGGGCGGCTCCGGGAGCTGGCCTCGGCCCTGCACCAGGCGGTGGCCGGCGAGGAGGGTGCCTCGGACCGGATCGCCCTGGCCCTCCGGGGGGACGAGCAGGTGCGCGGCGTCGACCCCGGACTCGACCGCCTGCTGGAGCAGGCTGAGGGGCTGGTGGGCTCGCTGCAGGAGCTGCGCCTGGCCCTCAGCTCCTACCTCGTCGGTCTCCCCGACGACAGCGCCCGGCTGGCCGAGGTGGAGGACCGGCTGGCCCTGCTGGAGCGGCTCGCCCGGCGTCACGGCGGCTCGGAGGAGTCGGCCCTGGAGCGGCTGGCGGCGGCGGCGCGGCTGCTCCAGGCGGTCGACCGGGGGGACGAGGAGCGGGCCCGGCTGAGCCGCGACCGGGAGCGGCTGGAGGCGGAGCTGGGCGCCGCCGCGACCGAGCTGGGGCAGCTGCGGGACGCCGCCGCCCGGTCCCTGGAGGCGGCCGTGGGGGAGGACCTGGCGAGGATGCTGATGCCCACCGCCAGCTTCCGGGTGCGGCTCTGGCAGGTGGAGCGGGCCGAGGGCGTCCCCGCCCCCGACGGGCGCCGGCTGGAGCTCGGGCCCGAGGGCTGGGACCGGGTCAGCTTCGAGCTCTCGGCCAACCCCGGGGACCCGGCGCGCCCCCTGGCCGAGGTCGCCTCGGGAGGGGAGCTCTCGCGCGTGGCCCTGGCCCTGCTCTCCCACCTGGCCAAGGAGTCGGGGGTGGCGACGGTCGTCTTCGACGAGCTCGACCAGGGACTCGGGGGGGAGGCGGCCAACCGGGTGGGGGAGCTCCTGCGCGAGGTCGCCGCCCAGCACCAGGTCATCTGCGTCACCCACCTGGCGCCGATCGCCGCCCGGGCCGAGACCCACCTGCTCGTGACCAAGGCAGAGCGCGGTGGGCGCGCCTACAGCGAGATCCGCGAGGTGCGCGGCGAGGAGCGCGTCGCGGAGCTGGCCCGGCTGCTCGCCGGCGAGGCCACGCCCTCGGTGGCCCGCGCCCACGCGCAGGGGCTGCTGGAGGCCGTGGGCGTCGCTCGGGGGAGGCGCTGAGCGTGGCCACCGCCGAGCAGGCGGCCGCGCTGGACCGGCTGCACACGCTCCTGGCCGAGGCCCAGCGAGGCGAGGCCGACCTGGGGCAGACCGACCTCACCGAGCTGAGCCGGTCCCTGGCCCAGGGGGTGGCCGGGGAGGCCGAGCTCGACCTGCTCTGGGCCGCCGAGTCGCTGCAGGCCCTGACCCGCCTGGTGGAGGCCAAGATGGGACGGCAGCTGGAGGACAGCAGCGACCGGGCCCTGGCCCGGGAGCCGCTGGAGGAGGAGGTGGAGGACCCCGGCCAGAGGCTGGCCGAGTACCGCCTCTTCAAGGCCGCCGCCGAGGTGCTCCTGGCCGACGCCAGCGCCGGTCCCAAGGCCTTCCTGCGCGTGCTCGGCCTCCCCGTCCAGCCGCGCGCCTCGATCCATCTCAGCCCGGAGAGCCTGGCCCTGGCGCTGGGGGAGCTGCTGGCGCGGCTGCCCGAGCCCGCCGAGATCGAGCTCTCGCTGCCGCGCTACTCGGTGGCGGAGAAGATGGACCAGCTGCGGCAGCGGCTCTCGGCCAACCGCACCCTGCGCTTCGACCAGCTCTTCACGGCGGCCCGGGACCGGCTCGAGGCGGTGGCCCTCTTCATGGCCCTGCTCGAGCTCCTCTTCGGCGGCGAGGTGAGCTGCACCCAGGCCGAGCCCGGGGGCCCGATCGAGGTGGAGTGGGCCCGTGGCGGCTGAGCTGACGAGCCCGGCAGAGGAGCCCGCCGCCGCCCTCATCGCGGTCCTCTTCGTCCGCGCCGAGCCGCTCTCGCTGGCGGACCTGGCCAGCAC
The DNA here is from genome assembly GCA_030038765.1 of Candidatus Dormiibacterota bacterium. Classification (GTDB taxonomy): domain Bacteria; phylum Chloroflexota; class Dormibacteria; order Aeolococcales; family Bog-877; genus Bog-877. Next base: position 2,441 of record JASHRA010000244.1, read on the forward strand.
CCTGGAGCTGAGCCGGGAGGACCTGGAGCGGGCCGTCCAGGCCGGCGCCCGGGCCCTGGAGGGGACCGGGCTCATGCTCCAGCGCCACCAGGACCAGCTCCAGCTGGTGAGCCACCCGCAGGCCGCCTGGGCGGTGGAGCGGGCGCTCCGCCCCGAGGTGGCGGGAAGGCTCTCCCGCCCGGCCCTGGAGACGCTCGCCATCGTCGCCTATCGCCAGCCCATCACCCGGGTCGCCATCGAGGCCATCCGCGGGGTCAGCTGCGAGGCGGTGCTGGAGAGCCTCAGCCGGCACGACCTGATCAGCGAGGTGGGCCGGGCCGAGGGCCCGGGGCGGGCCCGCCTCTACGGGACCACGCTGCGGTTCCTCCAGGTGGTGGGGATCGCCGCCATCGAGGACCTGCCCCCGCTCGGGGCCGGCGCGGAGGGGAGCTGGCTCGACCGGGCGGCGGGCGCCGCCGGCGCCGATGCCCAGTGAGCGGCTGGGGCGCTGGCTGGCCCGCACCGGGCTGGGCTCGAGGCGCCAGGTGGACCGCCTCCTGGCCAGCGGCCGGGTCACCGTGGACGGGCGGGTCGCTCCCCCCGGGGGCCAGCTCATCGACCCCGAGCGGGACCGGGTGGCGGTCGACGGCCACCCGGTCCTGCCCGCCCCCGGGCCGCGCCGCTACCTGGCCCTGAACAAGCCCCTCGGGGTCGTCTCCAGCGCCCGCGACCCGGGCCGCCGCCAGGTGGTGCTGGACCTGGTCCCCGACCGCCGCGGCCTCTTCCCGGTGGGACGGTTGGACACCGACTCCCGGGGCCTGATGCTGATCACCGACGACGGCTCCCTGGCCCTGCGCCTCACCCATCCCCGCTACCAGGTGCCCAAGACCTACCGCCTCAGCCTGGCGGGGAGACTGGAGCCCTCCCAGCTGGAGCAGCTGGCCCGGGGCCCGGTGCTGGCGGACGGTCCCACGCACCCCCTGTCGCTCAGGGTCCTGCGCCTCGGGCCCCGGCGCTCGCTGCTGGAGCTGGTGCTGGCCGAGGGACGGCACCGGGAGCTGCGCCGGATGGCGGCGGCGGTGGGGGCCGCGGTGCTGGACCTGGAGCGGGTGGCGATCGGGCCCCTCCGCCTCGGCAGCCTGGCGGAGGGACGCTGCCGCGAGCTGGGCGGGGGCGAGGTGGCGCGCCTGCGCCGGCTGGTGGGGCTGGAGTGAGCCCGGGCTCCCGGGTGGTCACCATCGACGGCCCCGCCGGGGTGGGCAAGTCGACGGTGGGGCGGAGCGTCGCCCGACGGCTCCGCCTGCCCTTCGTCGACACCGGCCTCTTCTACCGCGCCCTGACCGTGGCCGCCCGGCGCGGGCACCTGGGGGTGGGGCAGGGGGCGCGCCTGGAGCGGCTGGCGAGGGAGCTGCGGATCGAGGTCAACACCGATCCCTCCGCCGCACCCGACGACTGGCAGGCGCGCTTGGGGGAGGAACGGCTGGGGGCGGAGCTCTGGGACCGGAGCAACTCGGAGCTGCTCGCCTTCGTCGCCCGCCAGCCCGAGGTGCGGCGGGCGCTGCTCCCGCTGCAGCGGCGGCCCGCCGCCCGGGGCGCGGTGCTGGTGGGCCGGGACACCGGCACCGTGGTCTGCCCCGGGGCCCGCTGCAAGATCTACCTCGACGCTCCCGTCGAGGTCCGCCTGGGGCGCCGCCGGCGGGAGCTGGAGCTGCGCGGGGAGGACAGCTCGGAGGCGGTCCTGCGCGCCGACGTGCTCGCCCGCGACGCCACCGACCGCTCCCGCGAGCTGGCCCCGCTCCGGGTCCCGGAGACCGCCCTCGCCATTGCCACCGAGGGGCTCTCGGCCCAGGAGGTGGTGGACCTGGTCCTGGCCGAGTGCCGTCGCTGCGGGCTGGGACCGGCTCTCCCGGATATGGTGTAGCCCAGCGTGACCTCAGCCCGCGACGGGACCGGGGGCCGGCCCCTGGTCAGCTTCGATCTGGAGACCACCGGTCTCAGTCCCCGCAGCGACCGCATCATCGAGATCGGGGCGGTCAAGTTCGACGAGAGCGGCGTGATCGACAGCTACGCCACCCTGGCCGACCCCGGGCGGCCCCTCTCCCTGGTGGTCCAACGGCTCTGCGGGCTCCACGACCAGGACCTCAAGGGCCAGCCCAGCCCGGAGGAGGCGGTCGCCGGCCTGGCCCTCTTCTGCGAGGGCTGCACCCTGGTCGGCCACGGGGTCAGCTTCGATGTCAGCTTCTGTGCCGAGGTCCTGCCCCAGGTCTTCGCCCGCCGCGCTGCCATCGACACCGCCGAGCTGGCCCGGATCCTGCTCCCCACCGCTCCCAGCCACAGCCTGGAGCTGCTCGGCCGGCAGCTCGGCCTGGAGCACCTGAGGCCGCACCGGGCCGGCTCCGACGCGGACGCCACCCGGCTCCTGCTGCTGCGCCTCGGGGAGCTGGCCCGGGA
>JASHRA010000245.1 GCA_030038765.1 Candidatus Dormiibacterota bacterium
CGCGAGCGCGGCCTGGAGCTGGGCCAGGTGCTCGGCACCGGGCCGGGGGGTCGCGTCCGTGCCTCCGACCTCCTGGCGGGGAGCCGGCGGGTCCCGCTGCGGGGGGCCGCCCGGGTGATGGCGGAACGGGTGGCACGGGGACACCGCCTGGTGCCGCAGGTGACGGTGGTGCTGGAGGCCGACGCGGAGCCGTTGGAGCGCGCCGCGGCTCCCGGGGCGGCCTCGATCCTGGGGCTCGTCTGCCTCGCCGCCCTGGCCGGCCTGGTCGAGGACCCGCTCCTCAACGCCAGCTTCGACGACCGGTCGCTGGAGATCGTGTACCACGGCGGCGTCGGGCTCGGGATCGCGGTGCAGGCGGAGCAGGGGCTGCTGGTGGCCAACATCCCCGGGGCCGAGCGGCTGCCGCCGAGCCGGCTCCAAGAGGAGCTGGGCCGGGTGGTGGAGTCGGCCCGTCAGGGGCGCCTCAGCGCCGCCGAGCTCACCGGGTCCACCTTCACCGTCTCCAGCGGGGGCCGTCTCGGCGGCCTCCTGGCCACGCCCCTGGTCGACTGGCCCCAGGTCGCCATCCTCGGCGTCCACGCCATCCAGGACCGCGCCGTCGTCCGGGAGGGGCGGGTGGAGGCGGGTCGCGTGCTCAACCTCTCCCTCTCCTTCGACCACCGCATCATCGACGGCATGCGGGCGAGCCGCTTCCTCTACCGCCTGGTCGAGCGCCTGGGCCGGCCCGAGCTGCTGCTGCAGTCGCTCCCCGGCGGGGGGCCCATCGGGACGGCTGGCGTGGGGGCTTGATCAGTCGCCCCCGGGCGGCTATCGTTCAGGCGCGGAGTCCCGAGAGGAGGGAGTGCCCGAGGGGCGGCGCGGTGGCTGGGGGCGCTTCTAGACGCCCCCGAGCCCAGCTGCCCGGGAAAGGCCGGTCGCCTCGCAGTCCCGCTGCGGCCCCTTGCCGGGGTGGCCCTGGTGAGCGCTTCCAGCTGGAGCTGGGCCGCGAAGGCGGGCCGGGGCACCCGCGACGGCCCGGGGGACTTGGTGCCGAGACCGGGAGTTGAACCCGGACGAGCTTGCGCTCACTGCCCCCTCAAAGCAGCGTGTCTACCATTCCACCACCTCGGCTCGGAGGGAATCTTAGCCCCGACCCGGTGAGGTGGGCGCGACCCGCCGCGGCCGGCTGGGCCGGGACCGGTGCCGGGCGTGCTAATCTCAGATCGTCTTCGGGGCAGGGTGTGAATCCCGACCGGCGGTGACAGCCCGCGAGCGCCCTCACGTGATGAGGGCGCAGGATCCGGTGGAAGTCCGGAGCCGACAGTTAGGGGACGTGGCCGGGGCCGCGCTCCCAAGTCTGGATGGGAGAAGACAGGTTCCGGCCGCCAGCGCGGCCGGCTCCCCGCCCCGGGCAGGGAGTTGGCAGATTTGGCGCAGACGGCGAGGATCGCGGACCCCATGGGGCGGGCGCTGGAGCTGGCCCGGAGGGGGGACTACCTGACCTCTCCCAACCCCATGGTGGGAGCCCTGCTGGTGCGGGACGGGGAGGTGGTCGGAGAGGGCTTCCACCAACATGCTGGCGGGCCCCACGCCGAGGTCGTGGCCCTGGAGAGCGCCGGGGGTCGGGCTCGGGGAGCCAGCCTCTGGGTCAGCCTCGAGCCCTGCTGCCTGAGCGGCCGCACCGGCCCCTGCACGGAGCGGATCCTCGCCGCCGGCGTGGCCGAGGTCCACGTCGCCACCCTGGACCCCAACCCGAGGGTCCAGGGACGGGGCGTCGATCAGCTCCGCCGGGCCGGTCTGGAGGTGGTGGTGGGCGAGCGAGCCGAGGAGGCCGAGGCGCTGATCGCCGAGTTCGGGCACTGGGTCACGACCGGCCTTCCCTGGGTCACGCTGAAGTTCGCCATGACCCTGGATGGCAAGGTCGCGAGCCGCGAGGGCCGATCGCGCTGGATCACCTCCGAGACCGCCCGGGCCCGGGCCCACCGGCTCCGCAGCCAGCACGACGCGATCCTGGTGGGAGCGGGCACGCTGCTGGCCGACGACCCTCAGCTGAACCTTCGCTGGGGCCTGGAGGAGCGTCCCCAGCCGCTTCGGGTGGTGGCCGACTCCGGGCTCCGCACTCCCAGCTCGGCACGCCTGCTGCAGCCCGGCGGCGGGGCGGTGGTGGTGGCCACCTGCGATCCTCCCGAGCCGGCTCGGGCCCGGGCCCTGGAGCGGGCCGGCGCTGAGGTCCTGGCGCTGCCACCGGGGCCGGGGGGCGTCTCCCTCACCGCCCTGCTGCGCGACCTCGGCCGTCGGGCCGTGACCAGCCTGCTGGTGGAGGGCGGCCCGACCCTGCTGGGCTCGTTCATGGAGCAGCGGCTGGGGCAGCGGCTGGTGGCCTTCGTGGCCCCCCTGGTCCTGGGGGGCTCGATGGCTCCCGGCCCCTTCGCCGGCCAGGGCGCGGCCGGCCCCGACCAGGGCTGGCGCGCGCGCCGGCTGCGGGCCGAGCCGGTGGGGCCCGACCTGCTCCTCGTGGCCGAGGTCTGAGTCGTGTTCTCCGGCATCGTCACCGCCCTGGGCCAGGTGGCCTCGCCGCTCCGCCCGGGCGACCCCACCCTGCGCCTGGCCCACCCCCTCGCATGGGGTCACCTGGCCCCCGGTGACAGCGTCGCCGTCAACGGTTGCTGCCTCACCGTGGTCGCCGCCAGCCCGGAGCAGGCCCGGGTGGACGTGGTGCCGGAGACCCTCCGCCGCACCAACCTCGGCCTCCTCCGCAAGGGCGACCGGGTCAACCTGGAGGCGGCCCTCGGGCTCGGCGAGGCGGTCGGCGGGCACCTGCTGAGCGGGCACATCGACGGCACCGGCCGGGTGCTGGGTCTGGAGCCCGAGGGCAACGCCGTCTGGCTCACCCTGGAGCTGGAGGCCCGCCTGGGCCGCTACTGCGTGCCCCAGGGGGCGATCGCTCTCGACGGCTGCTCCCTCACCCTGGTGGAGGTGGCCGACGAGGGTCCGGCCACCCGGCTGCGCATCTCCCTCATCCCCCACACCCTGGCCAGCACCATCGCCGCCGCCTACCGCCCGGGCACGGTGGTCAACGTCGAGGTGGACTCCCTGGCCAAGCTGGTGGAGCGGCTGCTGGAGCCGCACCTGGCCCGGGCCGGGGCCGGGGAGGTCGCCTGAGGTGCCCCTGGTCAGCGTCGAGGAGGCGGCCCGGGAGCTGGCCCAGGGCCACTTCCTGGTCGTCGTCGACGACGAGGAGCGGGAGAACGAGGGTGACCTCTGCCTCGCGGCCCAGGCGGTGAGCGCGGAGAAGATCAACTTCATGATGTCGGAGGCGCGCGGCCTGGTCTGCGTGCCGATGGAGGCCGGCCGCCTCGACGAGCTCGGCCTCCCCCCCATGGCGGAGCACGCCAACGATCGCTACCACACCGCCTTCTCGGTCTCCGTAGACGCCCTCGCCGAGGGCGTGACCACCGGCGTCAGCGCTCACGACCGGGCCGCCACCGTGCGCTGCCTGGCCGACCCTGAGTTCACCGCCTCCGACTTCGCCCGCCCCGGCCACGTCTTCCCCCTCCGGGCCCGGCCCGGCGGGGTGCTGGAGCGTGCCGGGCACACGGAGGCCGTGATCGACCTCTGCCGGATCGCCGGCATCACCCCGGCCGGCGTGGTCTGCGAGATCGCCAACCGGGACGGCACCATGGCCCGGCGGCCCCAGCTGGAGGAGTTCGGCCGGGAGCACGGGATCGCCATGGTCAGCATCGAGCAGCTGATCGCCTACCGGCGCCAGCGCGAGCAGCTGGTGGAGCGGGGGGCGGAGACGTCGATCCCCACCCCCCTGGGCCGCTGGCGGGCCGTCGGCTACCGCGACCGGATCACCGGCCTGGTCCACCTGGCCCTGCTCCTGGGCCACCCGGGACCGGACCGGCCGGCGCTGGTCCGGGTCCACAGCGAGTGCCTCACCGGGGACGTCTTCGGCTCCCAGCGCTGCGACTGCCAGGCCCAGCTGCACCAGGCCATGCGCCAGATCGCCGCCGCCGGCGAGGGGGTGATCGTCTACCTGCGCCAGGAGGGCCGGGGGATCGGCCTCATGGACAAGCTGCGCGCCTATGCCCTCCAGGACCAGGGCCTGGACACGGTGGAGGCGAACCTGCGCCTCGGCTTCCCCGCCGACAGCCGCGACTACCAGATCGGCAGCCAGATCCTCTCCGACCTGGGCCTGCGCCAGCTCCGGATCATGAGCAACAACCCGCACAAGTACTACGGGCTCCAGGGGCACGGCCTGGAGATGGTGGAGCGGGTCCCCATCGAGGTCCCCGCCAACCCCCACAACCGGCGCTACCTGGAGACCAAGAGGGTCAAGCTGGGACACGCCCTGACGCCGCCCGAGGGCGGCTCCGGGGAGCCCTCTTGAGGGTCCTGGAGGGCCAGCCCGACGGTCGCGGGCTGGCCGTCGCCATGATCGCATCGCGCTTCAACCAGGAGGTCGTCGACCGGCTCGTGGCCGGGGCCCGCCGCCGCCTACTGGAGTGCGGCGTGGAGGAGGAGCGGCTGGAGCTGATCTGGGTCCCGGGGGCGGTCGAGCTGCCCCTGGCCCTGGCCCAGCTGCTGGCCCGCGGGGGCGTCGACGCGGTGGTGGCGCTGGGGGCGGTGGTGCGGGGCGAGACCCCCCACTTCGACTACGTCGCCGCCATCGCCAGCCAGGGCATCTCGGAGCTGGCCCGCAGGCAGCGGGTGGCCGTCTCCTTCGGCGTCCTCACCGTGGAGTCGATCTCGCAGGCCCTGGACCGCACCGGCGGCCGGCGCGGGGACAAGGGCGCGGAGGCGGCCGAGTCGGCGCTCCGGATGTGCTCCCTGATGCGCCAGCTGGGCGAGGGCTCGGGCTAGGGGCTCAGGCGCCCCTGGTGGCGGTCCGCAGGCAGCGGGTGCAGACGCGCATGCGCTGGGGCAGGCCGCCGCCGCGGGGGGTGACGTGGGCGGTCACCAGGTTGGGCATGAAGCGCCGACGCGTGTGTACCTTGGAGTGACTCACGTTGTTGCCCGCCGACGGGCCCTTGCCGCAGATCTCGCACCGCTTCGCCATGGCGACCTCGAACAGAAGATTGAGCCTTCGGCCTCTCGCTGGAAGCCGAACCGCGAGTATGATTCCGGCCGCAGTTTACCAGTCGGGGCGCCGCTCACCGGCCGGGCGCGCGGGCGGCCCGGGTCGGCGCCGCTAGATCAGGAAGGCTCCACTTGCCAGGCAACCGGCCTCTGCTGCAGACCTACTCACTCGGTTCGGTGGAGGTCTCGCCCCGGGTCGTGGCGGGGCTCGCCGCCCATGCGGCCGCCGACTGCTACGGGATCGTCGGGATGTCGGCGCGGGGTCTGCGGGACGGCCTCGCCGAACTCCTCAACCGGGACAACGCGGAGCGCGGGATCGAGCTCCGGGTCTCCGACCAGGGGCTGGCGGTGGACCTCTACGTGATCGTGGACCACGGGGTGCGCATCCTGGAGGTGGCCCACAACCTCATGAGCGCCGTGGCCTACGGCCTGGAGCAGCACCTCGGGATCCACGTGCTCGAGGTGAACGTCAACGTGCAGGGGATCAGGCCGCCCGAGGCGAGGGATGGCGGCGGCTGACCAAGCCGCCGAGGGAGCGCCCCTGGAGATCACCGACGAGGGCCTGCGTGAGGGCCTGGAGCGGGCCCGTGCCCGCCTCGTGGAGCACCGGGAGACGATCAACCAGCTGAACGTCTTCCCCGTCCCCGACGGGGACACCGGGAGCAACCTCCAGCTCACCGTCGAGGCCGCCTGGCAGGAGGTGCGACGGCTGCCCCGAGGGGCGGGCGTGGGGGAGGTGGCCCGGGCCGCCGCCCACGGGGCGCTGATGGGCGCCCGGGGCAACTCCGGCGTCATCCTCTCCCAGGTCCTGCGCGGCTTCGCCGCCCGCTCCGAGGGCCAGGCCCGGCTCGACGCGGCGGCGCTCTGCGACGCCCTCCAGGAGGGCTCCCAGGCCGCCTACCGGGCGGTCAAGCGGCCCGTGGAGGGGACCATGCTGACCGTGATCAGGGACGCCGCCGAGGCGGCCTCCGGCGCGCTCTCGCGGCGGCTCCCGCTCCCCCGCGTGCTGGAGGCCATGGTGGCCGAGGCCTGGGCCGAGGTGGAGCGCACCCAGGAGCAGATGGAGCTGCTGCGCCAGGCGGGCGTCGTCGACGCCGGCGGCTTCGGCCTGGCGGTGCTCCTGACGGCCCTGGCCGAGCCCATCACCGGTCCCTCGGGCTGGCCCTCGGAGCTGGACGGCGAGCTGGCCCTGGAGGAGGAGGCGGAGCTTCCCTCGGAGGCCCGCGGCGCGGCCGCGGCCAGCGCTCCCGAGCAGGGCTTCGGCTACTGCACCGAGTTCATCCTGCTGGACTCAGAGCTCGAGCCGGCCGAGCTCCGCCGGCGGCTCGGGGCCGAGGCCGAGGAGGACTCGGCGCTGGTGGTGGGGGACCCCGGCCTGGTCCACGTCCACGTCCACACCCGGGCCCCCTGGGAGCTGCTGGGGGCCGCCGCCGGGCTGGGCCGGATCGAGCGACTCAAGGTCGAGGACATGACCGAGCAGCACCGCCAGCTGCGTCGCGCCGGACGCCGCCCCGAGGGGCGAGAGAGGGAGCCCAAGCCGTCCCTACCCAGGGTCCCCCTGGGGGTGGTGCTGGTGGCCCGCGGCGAGGGCTTCCGCCAGCTGCTGCTGGGGCTCGGGGCCTCGGCCGTGGTCGAGGGCGGGCAGTCGGCCAATCCCTCCACCGAGCAGCTGCTGGCGGGGGTGCGCCAGGCCCGCGCCCGCCAGGCCCTGCTCCTGCCCAACAACCCCAACGCCATCATGGTCGCGGAGCAGGCCGTCGGGACCGCCCCGGAGCGGCTGGCGGTGGTGCCCAGCCGGAACCTGCCCCAGGGCATCGCCGCCCTGCTCGCCTTCGACCCCGAGGCCGACCTCGCGCTCAACCGCCGGCGCATGGAGCAGGCCCTGGAGGGGGTGCACGCGATCGAGGTCACGGTGGCCCAGCGGGACAGCCGGATGGGTCCGCGCCAGATCCGCGAGGGGGAGTACCTGGCCCTGCTCGACGGCGACCTCGCCAGCTCCGGCCCGGAGCTGGAGGAGGTGGTGTTGGAGGCCCTGGCGGCGCTCCCCGCCGGCTCGGTGGAGGTGGTCACGCTGTACCGGGGGGAGGGCGTCCAGGAGGGGGTGGCCGAGAGCCTGGAGCGGGCCCTCCGCGGCCGCTTCCCGGAGCTCGAGGTGGAGCGGCACGACGGGGGTCAGCCGCTCTACCCCTTCATCATCTCGGCGGAGTAGTCGGGAGCCCCCGGGTGGCGGTCCGCATCGTCACCGACAGCACCTGCGACCTGCCCCCGCAGCTGCGCGGGCGGGCCGGGGTGGTCACGGTCCCCCTCCGGCTCCACTTCGGGGACCAGGAGTTCCGCGACCGGGTCGACCTCGACGACGACCAGTTCCTGCGCCGACTCGCCCAGGCCCGGGTGCCCCCCCGCACCTCACAGCCCCCGCCGGGCGAGTTCGAGGCCGCCTACCGGGAGCTGCTGCGCCGCCCCGGGGACGAGGTCGTCTCGATCCACATCGCGGCTGCGCTGAGCGGCACCTGCGGCTCCGCCAGCGCCGCCGCCGCCGCCGTCGACCCGGAGCGGATCCGGGTCGTGGACAGCCGCTCGGTCAGCCTCGGCACCGGCTTCCAGGTCCTGGCCGCGATCGAGCTCGCGGCCGGGGGCTGCCCCGCCGCCGAGATCGCCCAGCGCCTGGCGACGATGCCCGGCAGGATCGGCATCCTCTGCCTCCTCGACACCCTGCGCTACCTGCAGCTGGGGGGCAGGATCGGCAAGGTCCAGGCCCTCCTGGGCGGCGCCCTCTCCATCAAGCCGCTGATCAGCCTCGGCGACCAGGGCGCGGTGGTCCCGGTGGGCCGGGTCCGGAGCCGCGCGGCGGGGATGCGGCGCCTCGGCGAGCTGCTCCTGGAGCACCGCCCCCTGGCCCGGCTGGGGATCCTCTACGTGGGCGACCGCGACGACGCCGCCCGCCTCGCCGCCGACGCTCGGCGGACCTATCCCGGCGTGGACGTCATGGTCCAGCACGCCAGCCCGGTGCTGAGCACCCACTGCGGCCCGGGAACCTTGGCCTACTGCTACCTTGAGTCCGGCGCCTAGCCCGGCCCGGAGCGGGCCCCGGGACCGCCTCGCCGGACTGGGCCTGGACGCTCCCCTGGGCCAGGTGCCGCGGCTGGCCGCAGCCCACCTGCAGGCCCTGCGCCGCCTGGGCCTGGTGTCGGTGCGCGACCTGCTCTGGTACCGCCCCCGCCGCTACGACGACCAGCGCCAGCGGCTCAGCCTGGCGCAGCTCCAGGCCGGGGTCGCGGCCACGGTCGAGGTGGAGCTGCTCGACGTCCGCCAGCGGCGGGCACGCTGGCGCGCGCTGCAGCTGGTGGAGGCCCGGGTCGGGGATGAGAGCGGGCAGCTGGCGGTGGTCTGGTTCAACCAGCCCCACCTCAGCCGGCTGCTCCATCCCGGCGCCCGCCTGCTGCTCCACGGCAAGGCGGTGCGGCGGCAGGACGGACGGCTCCAGCTGCGCAATCCCCAGGTGGAGCTGGAGCGGCGCACTCCCGCCCCCGCCAGCGTGGGCGTCATCGCCCCCACCTACCCCGAGACCCAGGGGGTGCGCTCGAGCTGGCTCCGGCCCCTGGTGCGGCTGCTGCTGCCCCTGGCCCGCGACATCGTCGACCCCCTGCCCGCCGAGCTGGTGCGGCGGGAGCGGCTGGCGCCCCTGGCCCGGGCGGTCCACGACATCCACTTCCCGGGCGACGAGCAGGCGCGGCGGGAGGCGGAGCAGCGCTTCGGCTTCGAGGAGCTGCTCTACCCCCAGCTGGCGGCCCTGCTGGCCCGGCGCCAGCGCCTACGCCGGGCCGGGGTCCGCTCCCCCTACAGCATCCCCGTGGCCCGTGAGTTCCGCGACAGCCTGCCCTTCGAACTGACCCAGGACCAGCGCCGGGCGGCCCACGAGGTGCTCACCGACATGGACCGCCCCGCGCCCATGAACCGCCTGCTCCAGGGCGACGTGGGCTCGGGCAAGACGGTGGTGGCCGCGATGGCGGCGAGGATGGCGATCGCGGCCCGGCACCAGGTGGTGCTGATGGCCCCCACCGAGATCCTGGCCCGGCAGCACTTCGCGACCATGCGCGACCTCCTCTCGAGGTTCGAGATCTGGCCCCGACTGCTGGTCGGGAGCACCCGGGTCCGGGAGCGGCGCGAGGTCCTGGGCGGGCTCGCCAGCGGGGCCGATCGCCTCCTCGTCGGGACCCACGCCCTGATCGAGGACGACGTGCTCCTGCCCGACCTGGGCCTCTGCATCATCGACGAGCAGCACCGCTTCGGGGTGGCCCAGCGCCACCGCCTGCTGGAGAAGGCGCGGGTCAGTCCCGACTTCCTCTCCATGACCGCGACCCCCATCCCCCGCTCCCTGCAGCGGACCCTCTACGGGGACCTCGACGTCAGCGAGATCCGGCACCTGCCCCCGGGGCGGGTGCCGGTCGAGACCCGCCTGGTGGAGCCGGAGGGGCGGGAGGACGCCTACCGCTTCATCCGCGCCCAGGTGGCCGGGGGGCGCCAGGGCTTCGTCATCTGCCCCCTGGTCGAGGACACCCCGGCCCAGGAGGCCATCTCCGCCACCGCCGAGTACGAGCGTCTGCGCACCGAGGTCTTCCCCGACCTCCGCCTCACCCTGGTCCACGGCCGCCTCGGGGGGCGGGAGAAGGCGGCCCGCATGGAGGCCTTCGCCGAGGGGCGCTTCGACCTCCTGGTCGCCACCAGCGTGGTCGAGGTGGGGGTGGACGTGGCCAACGCCACGGTCATGGCCGTCGAGGGGGCAGAGCACTTCGGCCTGGCCCAGCTGCACCAGTTCCGGGGCCGCATCGGGCGGGGCCAGCACGCCTCCCACATGCTGCTCTTCTCCAGCGCCGACGACAGCGCCGCCCGCAGCCGGCTGGAGGAGCTCTGCTCCCACAGCGACGGCTTCGAGCTGGCCGAGATCGACCTCCGCCAGCGCGGTCCCGGCGACCCCTACGGCCTCCGCCAGCACGGCCTTCCCGAGATCCAGGTCGCGGACCTTCTGAACGAGGCCCTGCGCCGCCGGGCGGCCGCCGCGGCGGAGACCCTGCTGGACCGGGACCCGGAGCTGCGCGACCCCGCCCTGCGCCAGCAGATGCGCCGCTACCAGGTGGTCTTCGACTTCGACTGAGGCTCCCGGTGAGAGCCCCCGCCTGCCATCCTTTCTGGGTGAGCCAGCAGCGGCGCCGGCCCTCGCCGCGGATGGGCCGGGGGGCCCGTCTCACCGGTGGCGAGGGCGCCGGGCGCCGCCTCCTGACCCTGGAGGGTGAGGGGCTCCGGGCCAGCTCGGCGCTGGTGCGGGCGGCGCTCTTCAACATCGTCGGCGAGCAGGTGCCCGGGGCCGAGGTGCTGGACCTCTTCTCCGGGATCGGCAGCCTGGGGCTGGAGGCGCTCTCCCGGGGGGCGGGCCGGGTCACCTTCGTCGAGCTCCAGCGGCGCCGGGCGGAGCTGATCCGGGCCAACCTCCAGGCCCTCGGCTGGGAGGGCCGGGCCGAGATCCTCACCGCCGACGTCCGCACCTTCCTCCGCTCCCGCCCGGAGACGGTGCTGCGGGCCCGCCTCGCCATCCTCGACCCCCCCTTCCTGGAGACCGGGCCCGAGGACGGGCTGCAGGCCCTGCGCCTGCTCGGCGAGCGGGCCCAGGCGAGCCCCCAGTGGGAGCCCACGGTGGTCCTGGAGCGGCACCGCCGGCTCCAGGTCCCGGATCGGGTCGGGGCGCTAAATTGCGTCCGTACGGCGGCCTACGGCACCAGCGTCCTCTCCTTCTACCGGAGGCTCCCATGACGGCGGCGGTCTACCCTGGCAGCTTCGACCCCGTCCACAGCGGCCACCTGGACGTGATCCTGCGGGCCCGGGAGATCTTCGAGCGGGTCGTGGTCGGCGTCCTCGACAACGACCAGAAGCGCTACCTCTTCAGCGTCGAGGAGCGGGTCGAGCTGATCCGCCAGAGCCTGGGGGCGGCGACCGACATCGGCGTGCGCCCCTTCTCCGGCCTGGCCGTGGAGTTCGCCAACCAGGAGCGCGCGGGCGTCATCATCCGCGGCCTGCGGGCCGTCTCCGACCTCGACAGCGAGTTCCAGATGGCGCTCATGAACCGCCGCCTCGAGCCCCGGGTGCACACCGTCTTCCTCACCACCGGCTTCGCCAACGTCTTCCTCAGCTCCTCCATCCTGAAGGACGTGTGCGCTCACGGCGGAGGCATCGAGGGGCTCTGCCCGCCGGTGGTGGAGGCGGCCCTGCGGGCGCGGCTGGCCCCGGTGCCGGCGGCCCCGGCCCGGAACGGCTAGAGGAGGCAACATGCCCGAGCAGGAAGAGGAGTTCGAACCGGCTCCCGAGACCATCTCCATCTTCGACGTCCTGGACCGCCTGGAGGGGCTGGTGAACCAGAGCCGCCGCCTCCCCCTCACCTCCAGCATCGTCATCAGCGAGGAGGAGATCCTGGAGGCCCTGGACCAGATCCGGATGTCGCTCCCGGACGAGATCCGGGAGGCGCGCATGGTGCTGGAGAACCGGGAGTCCCGGCTGCGCGAGGCGAAGGAGCAGGCAGAGCAGACCCTCCTCGCCGCCCAGGAGCGCGCCGACCGCCTCACCGACGAGCACGAGGTGACGCGCCGGGCCAGCGCCGAGGCCGACCGGCTGCTGAGCGAGGCCCGCGACCGCAGCCGCAAGCTGCGCCGCGAGACCGACGACTACATCCGCGACCGCATGGAGGAGCTGGAGTCCGAGCTGAGCTCGGCCCTGGCCCAGGTGCGGCGCGGCATCGAGACCCTGGAGCCCGCCTCGGAGGAGACGGAGCGGCCCAAGTCGAGGGGCCGCCGGCGGTAGGCGCCGGCGCCCCTGCTAGACTCCCTTCCCGTCATGGCACTGCCGAAGGAACGCGTCCCCAAGGCCCGGCGCGACCGGCGCCGCTCCCACCTGGCGCTGGAGGGACCGGCCCTCTCGCCCTGCCCCAGGTGCCGCCACCCCCGCCGTCCCCACACCGTCTGCCCCAACTGCGGCCAGTACAAGGGACGCGAGGTCATCGCCACCGAGTGACCCCGTCCCGGGCGGGCGCGCCAGCGCGAGCCTGAGCTGAGCTGATGGGCTCGCCCGGCCCCGCCCTGCTCTTCCCCGGCCAGGGCGCCCAGGCGCCGGGCATGGGGCGCGAGCTGGTCCGGGAGGGCCGCGGGCGGGAGCTGCTGGAGCAGGCCCGCGACTCGGGCCTGGAGCTGGAGCGCCTGCTGCTGGAGGGGAGCCCCGAGGAGCTCCGCCCGACCCAGGTGGCCCAGCCCGCCCTCTACTTCACCGGGGTCACCCTGGGGCGGCTCCTGCTGGAGCTGGGGGTGGAGCCGGCGGCGGCCGCCGGCCACAGCCTCGGGGAGTACTGCGCCGTGGTCCTGGCCGGCGCGCTCAGCGCGGAGCAGGGGATGGGCCTGGTGCTGGAGCGGGGACGGCTCATGGCGGAGGCCCCGGAGGGCACCATGGCGGCGGTGCTGGGCCTGCGGCGAGAGCTCCTGGAGGCGGTCTGCGCCGAGGCCGGGGCGGCGCCCGAGTGCTGCGTCGTGGCCAACGACAACGCGCCCGGCCAGCTGGTCGTCTCGGGCAGCCGGCAGGGGGTGGAGCGGGCCTCGGCCCTGGCCCTGGAGCGGGGCGCCCGCAAGGTGGTGCCGCTCCGCGTCGGCGGCGCCTTCCACTCCCCCCTGATGGCGGAGGCGGCCCGGGCCTTCGCCCGCCTGGTGGACGGTCTCGAGATCGGGGAGCCCGCCTTCCCCGTGGGCGCCGGCCTCAGCGGCGGGCTCTCCCGGAGCGGGGCGGAGATCCGCGCCGCCCTCCGGGGCCAGCTGGAGGGACCGGTGCGCTGGACCGGGGTCACGGGGGCGCTGGCCGGGCTCCGGCCCTCCGCCTACCTGGAGTGCGGTCCCGGGACCACCCTCTCGGGCTTGCTGCGGCGCATCGTGCCGGGCGCGGAGGCGGTCGGGCTGGACTCGCCGGCGGCGGTGAGGGCCTGGGTGGCCGGCTCCGGGGAGGCGCGCCCGGCCAGCGGTGGCGCATCGTCTCCCCGCTTACAATGAGGCCCAAATTGGCCTGGCTAGAACGCACGCCCGCGGCCGCGCCGCCCTCTCCGGGGGCCCGGCCGTGAGATCCTCCACACGTCGCCGCCGGGGTGCTGACCAGGGCGGCGCCTCCCCCTCGGCGGGGGCCCTGGGCGGCTCGCCAGAGCCAGCCAGCGCCGCCACCACGTCAGGCTTTACCGTATTGCCCGGCGAGCGTCTCAGCGGTGCCGGCGCCGGCGGAGCGGAGGCTGCCACGGAGCGTCCGCCCCAGGGTGTCGGGGGTGCTGGCGCGTCGGCCACGGGGGGAGCGGCGGCGGCAGAACCGGACATCCAGCCGACGGCCAAAGGCCGTCCCAAGAGGGGAAGCGATGGCAGACACGACCTGGGAAGGCTTCAAGGGGATAGTGGTCGAGCAGCTGGGCGTCGAACCGGGCCAGGTGAACCCGGAGGCGAACTTCGTCGAGGACCTGAACGCGGACTCGCTCGACCTGGTGGAGCTGATCATGGCCTTCGAGGAGGCCTACGGGATGGAGATCCCGGACGAGGACGCGGAGAAGATCCAGACCGTGGGGCAGGCCTGGGACTACGTGAAGGAGCACCTGGACCTGAACAGCTGAGCGAGGAGCGCCGCCCCCAGGAGCGGCGTCGGCGCCGCTCCCAGCCCAGCCCCGAGGAGCAGGCGGAACTGGAACTGCAGGCGGAGCGCCACCTGGACGAGCTGGAGGTCCGAGTGGGGCTCCACTTCAAGCGGCGCGAGCTGCTGCGCGAGGCCATGACCCACACCTCCTGGGTCAACGAGCAGGGCGCCGAGGGGCGCGACAACGAGCGCCTCGAGTACCTCGGCGACGCGGTCCTGGAGCTGGTCGCCGGCGACTATCTCTTCAAGCGCTTCCCCACCTACGACGAGGGCCAGCTGACCAAGATGCGCTCCTCCCTGGTCAGCACCGTGGCCCTGGCCCGGCTGGGGGAGGCGCTGCAGCTGGGCGAGGCGCTGCGGCTGGGGCGGGGGGCCGCCAAGTCGGGGGCCCGCCGGCTCACCTCGCTGCACGCCAACGCCTTCGAGGCCCTGATCGGGGCCGCCTTCCTCGACCAGGGCTTCCGTCGCGCCGGGCAGATCTTCCTCTCCCGCATCGGGGATCTCAGCTCCTGGACCGATCCCAACTTCAAGGGGAGGTTCCAGGCCCTGGCCCAGGAGCGCTTCGGGGCCGCGCCCACCTACCGCACCCTGGCGGACGGCAACGGGCGCACGCGCCAGTACGTCTCCCAGGTCTCGGTGGCCGGCGGCGAGGTCCTGGGGGAGGGCCGGGGCGGGAACAAGCACACCGCCGAGCAGGCCGCCGCCCGGGCCGCCATCGACGTGCTGGTGGCTCCCGAGCCCAAGCGCCGGCGCCGCTCCCGCTCCCAGGCCGCCGTCCCTCCCAGCAGTCCGCCCGCGCCCGCCGCCGTGC